>DATCRO010000029.1:0-7992 GCA_036569025.1 Burkholderiaceae bacterium | reverse complement strand
GCCGCGCGCGCGGCTGGCGGACCCAGGTCACGTGGTCGCAGGCTTCGGTGGTCAGGTTGAACGACAGGCGGCCGCCGGCGTCCAGCGTCATCACGCGGTTGAGCAGCCGGTCGTCCTGCGCCTTGAAGACCTGGTTCTGCGGGTCGGCCTGGTCGACGGCCACCTGCGTGACGATCCAGTCGCCCGCAAACGCGGCGGGCGCGCCGGTCGCCGCGGTGGCGGCCACCGCGTGCAGCAGGCCGGCGATGGCGGCGGCGCCTCGGAGCATCGTCCGCAGGCAGCGCTTCGGCGGCTCAGCTCGCGGACTTGCGCGCATCCCAGAGCACGTCCTCGAACAGCCGCGCGATGTTGGCGACCTTGGCGATGCTCTCGGTGTCGGCCGCGTTGACCATGGCGCGAGCGCCTTCGTAGTCGCGTTGTGTGCCCGAGAAGTAGTCATCGAACTTGTGCTTGTTGGCGAATCCCTTGCCGGTGCGCATGCACAGCGACATCAGGTCGTAGGCGGTCTGGGCGATCATCGCGTTCTCGGGATCGGTCACCAGGGTCAGGCCCTTGTCGAGGAGCACGCCGGCGCTCGCGTAGTTGTACCACCAGGTCAGCTGGACGTAGCCGCGCCCGAAGTAGCTGTGTTCGTCGCCGGCCGCCTTGGTGTAGGCCTCGACCGGCCGGGCCGGCGGATTGGTGCCGGGCACCCGGCCGTGCACGGCCGACGTGTACTCGCCATTGGTCTTGAGCGTGAAGACGTTGCCGTTCCATTCGGTGATCTTCAGCTCGCCGGTGGGCTGCGCCGCCACCTTGACCGGGTTGTGATATCGCCGGCCCGCGCCCTCGCCGGTCTCGTGAACCGGCTTCATGTTGATCCAGACCTTGCGGGTCCGCGTGATCACCTTGCCGTCCTTGCCGGTCATCACCTTGCCGTCCTTGCCGGTGCGCGGGACCTGGAACGACTCGATGTGACTGGTCTCCCACATGGCCGTGGCCAGCATGTAGGCCGTCCAGCGGATGTCGGTGATGAGCGCATCGGCCTCGATCATCCCGAGCAGCACCTGCATGTTCGGCAACGAGCGCTCGTCGTAGTGGTCGTTGTGCTTGAACTTGACCGCCATGCCGCTCGCGATCTTGTCGAAGTCGTAGCCGCCCGCGTACTTGTACTTGCGCTGGCCGCTGGTGTTCTCGCCGGGTGCCAGCGGAACTTCGGAGACGGTGCGCGCGCGCGAACCGGCGGGCGTGGCGGCGGCGGGGGCAGGAGCGGCGTGGGCGCCGGTGGGATGAGGCGAGCGTTTGTGAGCCATGGTGACGGGCGACCCCGCGGTCCCTTCGATCGCGTCAACTATAGCGGCGCGCCCTCTCGCAGGGTCAATCCCCCTCTCTGGGGTTCGAGGCGCGGCTCGCGTTGGCGTACCATCCCCGCGTCCCGCCGGCACGCGGCGCATTGCCGGTGCCATCTAGGTGGAAATCGCGACTTTGGCGGCTGCCGTGCAGGCGTTGGCCGTGTTGAAATGGATTCGTCGGCCGCGCGTGCCCGATGACCCGGCCGTCGCGACGAATTCTCGCAGGAGCCCTTTCCATGAAACGCATGCTCGAAATCTCGACCAAGGTTGGCGCGGACGTTTTCGTCGTCCAGCGCTTCAGCGGACGCGAGGAACTGGGGCGCCTCTACGAGTACCAGCTCGATCTCGTCTCCGAGCGAGGCGACATCACCTCGGACCAGATGCTGGGCTCGAATGCCACGGTGGCGCTCGAGTTGATGGACGGCCAGGCATCGCGCTACTTCAACGGCTACGTCACGAGCTTCTCGGTGCTCGGCTCCGTCAGCACGCCGGCGTTCAAGAGCAATACCGGGTTCCTGTATAAGGTGACGCTGCATCCGGGCGTGTGGTTCCGCACGCGCTCGTCCAACAGCCAGATCTTCTCGACGATCACCATCGGCGACCTGATTGCGCAGCAGCTCAACGTCGACACGCTGATGACGATCGACAACCAGGTCGGCTCGACCGAGCAGCGCGATTTCGTCGTGCAGTACCGCGAGACCGATTTCGCCTTCGTCAGCCGGCTGGCCGAGCACGCAGGCATCTACTACTACTTCACGCACGACAACGGCAGCCACAAGATGGTGCTGCTCAACGACGCCGGCAGCCACAAGACCACGCCGGGACTGTCCACCGTCAGCTTCCACGGCCCGGCCGACACGGACGGCACGGTGACGGGCTTCACGCTGATCTCCCAGGTGCAGTCCGGCGCCTTTGCCACCGGCGACTACAACTACGTCACGCCCAACACCCAGATCGCGGCAGTCGACTCGCACCCGAAGTCGCACGACAACGCCGGCTTCGAGATGTTCGACTATCCGATCGACACCGGCACCGCGGCCGATGCCACCAGCTATGCGTCGATCCGGGCCCAGGAGCTGGCGTGCCGCCACAGCGTCGCCCACGGCTCGGGCACCGAGCGCAACATCCAGGTCGGCTTCAAGACGACGATGAAGGACCACTCGGTCGCCGGGCTCAACATCGAATACCTGGTGATCGGGCACTCGTTCGTCGCCAACAACAACCTGGGCCAGTCCGGCAGCGGCATGCCCGGCAGCTTCGACTGCGAGTTCGAGGCGATCCCCGCCAGCGTGCAGTTCCGCTCCCGGCGCGAGGTGCCGCGCCCGTTCATCCCCGGCACGCAATCGGCGCTCGTCGTCGCCGATTTCAGCAGCGACAGCGACGCCAGCACCGGCGGCAACATGGGACGCGTGCGCGTGCAGTTCTTCTGGGACCGCTACGGCAAGCAGTCCTGCTGGGCCCGCGTCTCCACGCCGTGGGCCGGCAAGGGCTACGGCTTCCAGAACATGCCCCGCGTCGGCGAAGAGGTGCTGGTGCAGTTCATCGAAGGCGACCCGGATCGGCCGGTGGTCGTCGGCCGCGTGCACAACGCCGAGAACATGCCCCCGTTCAAGCTGCCCGCCTCGGCGCCGTTCACCGGCATCAAGACGCTGAGCATCGACTCCAGCGGCAAGAGCGTGGCCGGCAAGTGGAACGAGCTGCGCTTCGACGATTCCGACGGCAAGGAGCAGATCTACTTCCAGGCGCAGAAGGACTTCGACCGCCGCGTTCTCAACGACGACAAGACCTGGGTCGGCAACGAATCGCACCTGTTCATCAAGGCCGATGCGTTCGCCAAGTACGGCGCCGACCACCACGTCAACACCGTCGGCGACCACAACGAGAAGATCGGCGGCAAGCAGTCCACGGACGTGACCTCGGACATCCACGTCAAGAGCGGCACGATGTTCGTCGTCGACGGCGGCCAGGAAGTGCACCTGAAGGCCAGCTCCAAGATCGTGCTGGAGTCGCCGATGATGGTGTCGCTGGTGTGCGGCGGCAACTTCGTCACGCTCAGCCCGTCGGGCGTCGACATCAAGGGCATCATGGTCAACGTCAACGGAGCCGGCAGCAAGGGCTCGGGCAGCGCGATCAGCCCGCAGCCGCCCAAGGACGCCAAGGAGGCGATGACCAGCGACGGCGGCACCGCCACGGCCAAGCCGGCGGCGCCGCCCAAGCCGACCACGTTCTCGCCCAAGGCCAGCAGCTTCAAGGTGGCCGCGGCCACCGGCGCGCCGTTCGTCTCGTCGTCCTGCCCGGGTTGACGCCCGCGGCCCGCGCGGCGCGTCCGCGCGGCGCCCGTTCCTGAGGAGAATCGGAAATGCCCAATCACGTCTGTAACGGCGCCCTGCTGAAATGCACCATGGGCATGGCCCCCAGCAGCCTGGTCGTGTTGCCGCTGAACATGCAGAACACGTCCAACATGCCCGCGGCCAACATCCAGGACCACATCCCGATGGTCAACATCATGCCGTTCGGGATGTGCCAGTCGCCCTCCAATCCGATGGTGGCCGCGGCCACGGCGGCGGCGATGGGCGTGCTCACGCCGATGCCCTGCATCCCCGTGACGCCCGCGCCGTGGGTGGCGGGCTCGCCCACCGTCACGCTCGCGAACCAACCCGCATTGAACAAGAGCTCGATGCTGATGTGTAATTGGGCCGGACAGATCTCCATCCAGATGGAAGGTCAGATGACGCACACGATTCCCTGATCGGAACCCATGTCCGCAAGCTCCCTTCCGATGCCGGCGGCCGTCCAGGCCCGCCTCTGGCAAGAAGCCGGCGACATGCCGGCCTACGTGATCCTCGATGGCGCCCAGAACCCCGGGCTGCTGGACGCGCTCTATGCCGACCATGCGCCGCCGTGGCGCTGCCTGTTCGGCGGCCAGCTCGAGCCCGACATGGCCACCGTCGCGCCCTACCTGGTCGAGCTCGAGCACAGCGCCGCGTTCACGCGCCGGCTGTTCGCCGAGGGCTGGGGCCAGAACTGGGGCGTGTTCCTCACGAGCCAGCTCGCGCTGCCGGCGCTGTGGCGTCACGTGCGCCAGCAGGTGCACGTCTACGGCCCCGACATGGAGTCGCTGTTCTTCCGCTTCTACGACCCGCGGGTGATGCGCAACTACCTGCCCACGTGCCCGGTGGCCCAGCTGGGCGAGTTCTTCGGGCCGGTCGACTTCTACATCGCCGAGGGCGAGGTGCCCACGCGCGCGCACGCCTGGTCGGTGGCCGACGGCAAGCTCGTCGCCCAGAGCATCGGCTGACGCCGTCCCCGCGAGGAATCCCGCCATGCCGTCTTCGATCGAACTGAACATCGGCCGCGTGCCGTCCCCGGGCCGTCGTGACCGCGCCGGCGACGACGCCGCCGGGCCGTTCCGCATCGTCGTCCTCGGCGACTTCTCCGGCCGCCCGCGCGACGAGCGCGCGCCGCTGGGCGAGCGCCTGCCGCTGCGGATCGACATCGACAACTTCGACGCCCAGCTGGCCCGCGTCGCGCCGCGCGCCGAGATCGCGGGCCTGCAGGACAAGCAGGGCCGGCCGCTGCGCATCGAGGTCGAGACGATGGACGAGTTCTCGGCCGACGGCGTCATCGCGCGCCTGCCCGCGGACGCGCTCGCGCGCGCCGGCACGCCGCCATCGCCGGCGCCCGCGACGTCCACCGGCGGCGATGACGCGGCCGACCTGATGAAGCGTCTGCTCGGCGGCGACCTGCCGGCCGGAGCACCCGCGCTGGCGGCGGCGCCCGCGTCGACATCGAACCGGCCCGATGCCGTCGTCGACCGGCTCATCCGCCAGCTGATCGGCGACCAGGCCAGCGCGCCCGCGCCGGCGCCGGCCGCCGCGGCGGTCACCGATGCCGCCGCGCCGATGCTGCGCCAGGTGCTGCGCGATCCGGCATGGCGCCGTCTCGAATGCGCGTGGCGCGCGGTCGACCGCTTCGTGCGCACGCTGGACATGGACGACGGCTCGGTGCGCCTGGAGCTGTTCGACTGCCGCGCCGACGAACTGCTGGCCGACCTGTCGGCCTGCGCCGGCGACCCCGCCCGCAGCGGCCTCGCCCCGGCGCTCAAGGGCGACTGCCGCGGCTGCGACGTGCTCGTCTCGCTGGAGGAATTCGGGCCCAGCGTGCCCGAGCTGTCGCTGCTGGGTGGCCTGGCCAATGTCGCCGCCGCCTGGGGCGCCGTGCTGCTGGCCGGCGCCGCCCCGGCGCTCGCCGCGGTGGCCACCAGCCAGGATGCCCAGGTGCTGGCGTCCAACGAAGCGCGCGTGTGGCGGGCGTTGCGCGAGAGCGCGATCGCGCCGCACACCGGCCTGACGTTTCCGCGCCTGCTCGCGCGACTGCCGTACGGCCCGCGCCACGATCCGGTGGCGGCCTTCGCGTTCGACGAGCTCGCCGACTCGACCGGTGCTTCGCTGCACGACCGCCTGGCCTGGCGCAGCGCCGCCCTCGACGCAGCCCTGCTGCTGGCGCAGGGGCATACCCGGGGCGGTGTCGAGACCGAGGTGCAGATGGAGGACCTGCCGGCCTTCATCGACCGAAGCGGCGACGAGCCCCGCCTGCAGGCCGTGGCCGAGGCCTACCTCGGCGAGGGCGAGGCGGGCGTGCTGCAGGCGGCCGGCCTGATCACGCTGCAAAGCGACCGGCGCGTGCCGAACGCGCGCGTCACCGCCTGGCGGTCGATCGCGGCCACCGGAGGCGAACTGGCCGGCAGCTGGCGCTGATCCGCTGGGCCGGCGAGGGCGTCGCACCGCGGTCGTCGGGAGGGCCGCGGCTTGGTTCGGTCCTGTGAAACGTCCGTTCCGTCATCGCCGATCCAGCCGGCGCCATCGACACCGGAAGTCAATCCTTAGCCCGGTGTCCACGAGGGGGGAAAGTGGGGTTTCATACCCTCGGCGGCCCCGGTGATTGCGTGTACATTTGCTGCGGCCCCGCCAAGTCCCGGGTCGTCAACTTGAACCCGCGCACGTCGTTGGCGTCGGTTCTCACGACAACAAGAGCATGAGCCGAAAGCGCGTCATCTGGTCGGAGGGATTGTTCCTGCGGCCGCAGCATTTCCAGCAACTCGAACGCTCGGTCGAGATGCTCGTCGAGTCCCGCGCGACCGGCGTGTTCGCACCCGGCTGGGGTCTGGCCAACCTGCGCGTCGATGACGAGGCCCTGAAGATAGGGCGGCTGTCGATCAAGTCCGCGCGCGGCGTGATGCCCGATGGCACGCCCTTCGCCATCCCCGAGGAATACGCGGCGCCGCTGGCGCTCGAGATCGGCACCGAGACCAAGGACACCGTCGTCCACCTCGCGTTGCCGCTGGTGCGTGCCGGCATGCCCGAGTTCGCGGTCGACGCCGGGCCCGCCACGGCGCTCGCGCGCTTCGTCGGCCAGGACCTGCGCGTCGAGGACAACGTGCAGGGCGTCGGCGATCCGGCCGACATGAAGCTGGGCCAGCTGAACCTGCGCCTGATGCTGGACGACGAGCCGCGCTCGGGCTTCTGCAGCATCGCCGTGGCACGCATCATCGAGCGCCGCAGCACGGGCCAGCTCGTGCTCGACGAGAGCTTCATCCCGCCGGCGCTCGATTGCCGCGGCTTCGCGCGCCTTCAGGACTACCTGGTCGAGGCGCGCAACCTGGTGCGCCATCGTGCCGACACGCTGGCCGCGCGCCTGAACCAGTCGCAGCAGAAGGGCGTCGGCGAGATCGGCGACTTCATGATGCTGCAGGTCGCCAACCGCTACGACCCGTGGCTCACGCACCTGTCCGAGCGCGAGGCGCTGCATCCCGAGGCGCTGTACGCAGCGCTGGTGCAGGCGGCCGGCGAGTTCGCCACCTTCAGCGACCGCCGCAAGCGTCGCGCCCGCGTGCAGCCCATCTATCGCCACGAGGACCTGAAGAACACCTTCGAGCCGCTGATGTTCGACATCCGCGAACTGCTCACCGAGGTGATCAACCCGAACGCGGTCCCCATCCCGCTGCAGGAGCGCGCCGCGGGCCTGTACACGGGCATGGTGCCGGACGGCGACCTGCTGCGCAATGCGCAGTTCGTCCTGGCCGTCAACGCCGACAAGCCCGGCGAGTTCGTGCGCAGCCGCTTCCCGTCGTTCGTCAAGATCGGCCCGCCCGACAAGATCCGCGACCTCGTGCGACTGCACCTGCCTGCCATCGCGGTCGAACCGCTGCCGATGGCCCCGCCGCGCATGCCGTACTACGCCGGCTACACCTATTTCCAGCTCGATCGCAGCGGCGACCTGTGGAAGCAGCTCGACGTCACCAAGGTCATCGCGATGCACATCGCCGGCGATTTCCCGGGCCTGCAGCTCGAGCTCTGGGCGCTCAAGCCCTGACTGACACGTTTCCATCATGAGCGATCCGAATTTCCCGCCGTCGGACGATCCCGACGCGACGATGATGATCCCCAAGCCGGGCGGCCGCCGCGCGGCGACGCCCGCGCCGTCGGCGGGCCAGGCCATGACGCTCGACACCTCGGCCGTGCTGTCCGACGTCGAGGACGGCGGGGCGCCGGTGGGCATGAACCCGCTGGTGGCCAACGCGTCGGTGCTGCTGAACACCGTGCCCACCATCCGCCGGACGATGCAGCATCCCGACCCGGCCGGCTTGCGCGAGTACCTGCTG
>DATCRO010000028.1:0-8116 GCA_036569025.1 Burkholderiaceae bacterium | reverse complement strand
CGTCGAGCGCGTCGATCGGCCGCCACAGCAGCTTCAGCAGGATCAGCGAGGGCACGCCCATCGCCACGGCGACCAGGTGCCCAAGGGCTCGCTGCAGGCCAAGTGGATCGACCTGCTCGCGCTGCTGCTGGGCCTGGCGGCGACGCTGCCGCTGGCCGGCTTCGCGGCGCGGCGCGCGAAATTCCAGACGCTGCTGGCGGGCCTGGACTCGTACTTCAGCCAGCCGCGCGCGTGGAGCTTCCTCGCGTTCATCGTCTTCTACAAGCTCACCGACGCGTTCCAGCTGTCGCTGCTGACGCCCTTCCTGCTCAAGGGCATGGCGTTCGGCCCGGCGGAGGTGGGCGTCGTCAACAAGCTGATCGGCCTGCTGCTGACGGTGTTGGGCGCGCTGCTGGGCGGGCTCGTGATGCTGCGGCTGCGGCTCGTATGGTCGCTGCTGGTGTTCGGGCTGCTGCAGATGTCGAGCAGCCTCGCCTTCTGGTGGCTGGCCGTCCACGGCAAGGGCGTGCTGCCGGGCTGGACGATCCCCGCGTTCGACTTCGGCTTCGTCAAGCTGCTGCATCCGACGCAGGTCGACGGGGGCCTGCTGATGGCGGTGGGCGCAGAGAACCTGGCCAGCGGCATGGGCACCGCGGCCTTCCTCGCGTTCCTCATGAGCCTGACCAACAGCCGCTTCAGCGCCACGCAGTTCGCGCTGCTGTCGGCGTTCCAGTCGGTGGGCCGGGTGTGGATCGGCCCGCTGGCGGGCGTGCTGGCCGAGGCCATCGGCTGGCCGAGCTTCTTCCTGGTCGCCGTGGCGATGGGCGTGCCCTCGCTGATCCTGCTGAAGCTGCTGTGGCGGCCGATCGACGCGCTCGACGCGCGCGGGGCGCGCCCGGCCCCTTGAAACCCGGTGGATCGGATGCAAGTGCAGATCCGCCATTTCCCCGGACGACGCCCGTGACCCCGCCTGCCTCCTCCGCCCCCGCCGATCCGGCGCGCCGCCGCCTGCTGGCCGCCGGCGCCCTGCTGGCGCTGCCCGGCGCCGCGGCGCTGGCGCAACCGCGCGAGGGCGTGCAGGTCGGGCCCCGTTCCGGCGTCGAGTCCCTGGTGCCCGCCGCGCAGCTCGAGGCGGAGGCCGCGCGCGGGTACCACGAGATGATCGCGCAGGCCCGCGCCGCCCATCGCCTGGCGCCGCCCGAGCACGTGCAACTGCGCCGGCTGGTGATGATCTCGAGCCGCCTGCGGCCGTTCGCGGGCATGTGGAACCCGCGCGCCGCCGGCTGGCAGTGGGAAGTCAACCTGATCAACTCGCCGCAGGTCAACGCGTTCTGCATGCCGGGGGGCAAGATCGCCTTCTTTTGGGGCATCCTCGCCAAGCTGCAGCTCACCGACGACGAGGTGGCGATGGTCATGGGCCACGAGATGACCCACGCGCTGCGCGAGCATGGCCGCTCGCAGATCGGCAAGCAGGTCGCCACGCAGGGCGCGATCGCGCTGCTCGCGGGCTTGTTCGGCTGGAGCAACGCCGGCCGCCAGGCGGCCAACGTCGGGGGCCACCTGCTGTCGCTCAAGTACAGCCGCGACGACGAGACCGAGGCCGACCTGATCGGCCTGGAGCTCGCCGCGCGCGCAGGCTACGACCCGCGATCGGCACTGTCGCTATGGCACAAGATGGAGCAGGCGAGCCGGGGCGCGCCGCCGGCGTTCCTGTCGGACCATCCGTCCAACCCGGATCGCCTGCGCACCATCGCGGCCAACATCCCGCGCGTGCAGGGCCTGTTCGAACGAGCCCCGAAGCCTGACCAGCGTTTCGGTCCGCCACTGGCCGGATGATCATGGACTGCCGATTTTTCCGGCAGGGATTGCGGATCGCCGCATCGAAGGTGGGGGACTTGACGGGGGGGCGGGCATCGTCTCGACGCGTGCACCCAAGCGGCGCGCACGCCGTGTTTCGCCACGTTTCCTGCTCGGCATTAGGGGGGAGGTGCCGGGGGAGGTATGAGCGTTGCCCATGTCGTCCGTGACCTGGGTGCTCTGGCGCTCGCGGGTCCGATAAATCCTGTCGCATGGGGCGGCGGACCAAACCTTTCGGAGTAGCACCAATGACTTCCCAACATGACCAATCCGGCCGCGAGAAGCAGCAAAGCCAAGCTGGCGCCACCGGCCAGCAGGGCGGCCAGACCAGCGGCGGACGCGGTTTTGCCGGCATGGATCGCGAGCGCCAGCGCGAGATCGCCAGCCAGGGTGGCCGTGCGGCGCACGCCAGCGGCAACGCCCACCAGTTCACGTCGGAAGAAGCGCGGGCCGCCGGCTCCAAGCGCCACGCGAACGCCGCGATGCGCGCCGCGCAAGCCGCCCAGGCGAACAAGGGCGATTCGTCGGTCAACTGACTGGTTCGTCGGCGCGCTTCCAGGGCGGGCCGGCCGACCCGGTTTGCTGCAAACGCTACAGCAAAGCGTGGGCTCGTCCCGCGCTTTGCTTTTTTGGGGGGGCGCCTGGCCGCCGCGGCTCTGCGAAGTTTCGTAAAGCCGATGCCCCATCCTGGGGCCTGCCGATTGATCGGACGTCGTAACCGACCGTGCTTATGATCGGGTGATGCACATCGCCCTGATCGCGCACGACGCCAAGAAGGACCTGATGGTCGCCCTCGCGCGCGACTTCGCCCCGTTCCTCTCCCGCTGCCACGTGATGGCCACCGGCACCACCGGCTCGCGCCTGATCGTCGAGGCGGGCATCGAGGTCGAACGCCTCCTCAGCGGCCCGCTGGGCGGCGACCTGCAGATCGGCGCGCGCCTGGCCGAGGGACTCGTCGACGCGGTGATCTTCCTGCGCGACCCGATGACCCCGCAGCCGCACGAGCCGGACATCAACGCGCTGGTGCGCGCCTGCGACGTGCATGACGTCGTCTGCGCCACCAACGAGTCGACCGCGCGCCATGTGCTGCGCGCACTTTCGGAAGAACTCGACGCCGCTCAGAAGCGGTAGCCCAGGCCCACCGTCAGCTGCGGGATCGCCTTGAACTTGTGGACCTCGTCCTGGAAGTCGCGGTTCTCCTGCGCGAGGTCGGCGGCGCCCTGCTGGTTGAGCGCGAGTTCGCTGGCGAGCGCCGGCGACGCCTGCAGCGGCGTGGCCTTGGCGGTGCCGATGGACGCGCCGACATCGAAGCTGAACGACAGACCGGGCGCGCTGTCGTGGTGGCCCCAGCCCAGGCCCACGTAGGGCGTGGTCTTGGGGAACGAGAGCTCGGACGTCACGTAGTAGGTCGACGAAGGCGCGTTGTACTGCGTGCCGCCGATGGTGATCGTGCCGTTGTGGGACGACGCCTTCATCGTGGCCTTGGCCGTGTTGACCGTGGCGCCGGCGGTGAGGCGGAAGCCGCCGCTGGCCACGAACCAGTCGCCCAGCAGCGCGAAGCGGTTGTAGTCGATGTTGCCCTTGAAGTCGTTGTCGGACGTCGTGCCGCTGTAGGCGTGGTGGGCGATGCCGCCGAAGTCGGCGCGCACCGCGAACGAGCCGTTGATCGGCTGGGCGACGCCCGCCAGCGCATACGGGAAGCCGGTGGCGGCATACGCCTCGACCGCGGCGGCGGGTCGCGCGGCGGCCAGGGCCAGGGTCGAGAGCGCCAGGGCGGCGAGGCGGGGTCGGGCGGTGGGGTGGGTCATCGGGAACCTTGTCGTTGGAGGGAAGCCGCCAGCGTACGGCGGATCGGGCCGCGCCGGACGCCTGAAAAGCCGGGCCGGACGTCGCCTTTCCGGGCTGATGGGAGCGGCCCCGGAGCTTGGGCCACAATCGTCGCAGCGAAACCGCCTGCCCGCCGGTTTCGCATGGCAACCGCAGTGTCCGGGCGTACATCGGCATCAGCCGGGAGGAATCGATGGCCCTGTTCCAGACCGTCCTGCGCACCGCGCGGTCCGCCGCGCCAGCGGCCCTGCTGGCCGTCGTGGCGGCCTGCGGCGGCGGTGGAGGCGGCGACAACATCGGCGGCAGCGGCGCCAACGGCTCTCAGTACATCGACGCGAACCACTACTCCGCGGCGGCCGGAGCGTCGCTTTCCACGCCCAGCGAGGCCACCGGCGTCACGCACGGCTCGCTGACGCTGGGCGCCGGCACGATCGCCTACACCACCACCGCGGGCCACCTGAGCGCGCTCGATGCGAACCAGACGCCCGAGGCGTCGATCTTCTACGTCGCCTACACGGCCGACGGCGCCGCGGCGGCGACCCGGCCCGTCACGTTCTTCTTCAACGGCGGCCCGGGCTCGGCCAGCATCTGGCTGCACCTGGGCTCGTTCGCGCCGCGGCGCCTGTCCACGGGCGTCCCGGCCACGACCGCGAGCGTGCCGTTCCCGTACGTCGACAACGCCGAGAGCCTGATCGACGCCAGCGACCTCGTCTTCGTCGACGCCGTGGGGACGGGCCTGTCCGAGGCGATCGCGCCCAGGACCAACCAGGACTTCTGGGGCGTCGACAAGGACGCCGCCGTGCTGCGCGACTTCATCCAGCGCTGGCTCGCCGCCAACGGCCGCACCGCCTCGCCGCTGTTCTTGTTCGGCGAGTCCTATGGCACCACGCGCGTGCCCGTGCTCGCGCGCCTGCTCGAGACCGCCGGGCAGCGCGTGCACGGCGTCGTGGAGCTGTCGTCGATCGTCGACTACAACAGCAACTGCTCTGTCGCGGGCGGCACGCCGACCGTCAACTGCGCCGGCTTCCTCCCGAGCTACGCCGCGGTGGGCGACTGGTGGCACGTGGCCCCGGGCGGCACGTCCGACCTCGACGCCGACATCGCCGCCGTGCGCAGCTACGCCGATTCCACCTACCGGCCCGACGCCGATGCGTGGCTGGCCAGCGGCACGCTGCCGCCGGCCGACCACATCAGCGCGCTGGTGTCCTTCACCGGCCTGGGCGCGGACATCTGGCAGCAGCGCTTCGACATGGACTTCGACACGTTCCGCCACCACCTGATCGCCAACACGACGCTGGGCGTGTACGACGGCCGCATGTCCGCGCTGGTCGGCTCGCCGCTGGACGCGAACGACGACCCGTCCAACACCTTCGTCGAGCCGGGCTTCGAGTCGGAGATCCGCACGCTGCTGCCCGCGCTCGGGTACACGAACCCGAGCACCTACGTGCTGTCCAGCAACGCGATCGCCACCTGGGACTTCTCGCACGCGGGCCGCGCCCTGCCCGACGTCGTGCCCGACCTCAGCGCCGCGCTGGCCCTCGATCCGCAGATGAAGGTGCTGTTCCTCGGCGGCGAGCACGACCTGATCACGCCGTTCCACCAGACGGAGCTGGACGTCGCGCGCCTGGGCGCGGGCGCCCCGGTGACGCTGCACTTCCATCCGGGCGGCCACATGACCTACCTCGACGACGGCTCGCGCCCGCTGATGAAGGCCGAACTGGCCGCGTTCTACGCCTCGGCGACGGGAGCCCAATGATGCGCATCGTCCTGCTCACCTCGATGCTGGCGCTGGCCACCGCCGCGGGCGCCGCCCCCCTGCGCGACCCCGCCCAGCCGCCGTCGGCCGTGCGCCAGGCCGCCCAGGCCCAGAACCGCATGCGCCCGGCCTCGGTCGGCGCCACGCTGGACGCCGAGGCGGAATCGCACCTGCGCGCCAGCTTCGATGCGGCCGATGTCGCCCACCGCGGCACGCTCACGCGCGAGGAGGCCCGCGCCGGCGGCTTCGGCTGGATCGCCAACCACTTCGATGCCATCGACACCGCCCACGCCGGCCGCGTCAGCTTCGACGACGTCCGGCGTTACCTGAAGGCGCGCGACGCGAACGCCGCCACGCGCTGACCCGTCTCAGGACCGCACGTAGGCGTAGCCGGCGTGCTGGCGCCGGATCAGTTCGACCACGCCGGACGGCACGGTGCCCACGCCCGGAGCGAGGTCGGCCTGCTCCAGGTGGTAGCCGCGCATCGAGTTCTGGCACGCATAGACGTGCACGCCCCTCTTGAGCGCCGCCGCGATCCTGTCGGCCACCGGCGAGTCCTTCCTGAGCATCGCGATGCCCGGGCCGTAGACCACCAGCTCGATGTCGGCCGACTCGGCGCCCAGGCCGTCGATGGCATTGCCGATGTTGCCCAGCGTCAGGTTCCATCTCTTCGTGTCGTCGTCGCTGACCGCGAAGATCGCGTGCTCCTTGCCGTCGGCGGGGGCCGCGGCGGCGGCCGGCGCGGCGGGCGCGGGGCCGGCGGCGCCGGCGAGGTCGGCGGCCAGCGCGAGCAGGGCGGCGGCCAGGAAACGGGTGGCGGGGCGGCAGGACGTCATGGGCTCTCCGGTGGGAAATCGGTCGGACATACCCTCAGTTTGCCGTCTTCGCAAGACAGGACTTCTCACTTCCCCCTAACTTCGCTGTAATATCGTTCAGTCAAGGGCACACCCGTGCGAGAGCCGGGGTCGCAAAGCCACCGACCCTCCAAGAGCGGAGGGCAGCGGGGCTGCCACCGGGCGCGGTCGTCGCGCCCGGACGTCGTGAGCCACCGAACCGCCGGAGTGCGGAGGCTCGCCGGTCGCGATCCCGAACCATGCGCGTGTCCGCGTGAGTGACAGGGAGATGGCGGCCATGCACAACATGCCAATCGGACGGGTCGCGCGCGTGAGCGTGCGGGCACGGGCGCGTGCCCGCCGGCGCGGGGGGCGGCCATGACGATCGTCGATCGCTGGAAGCGCTGGCTGGCCAAGGGCGAGCCGCAGCCGGCGACGGCCTTGCTGCCGTCGCATTCGTTCGAGGACGACGTCACGGGCCTGGTGAACCGGCGCGTCATGCACGATACGCTGGTGGCCGCGCTGCAGGACGACGTGCCCGGCGCGGTCGTCACGTTCGACCTCGACAACTTCAAGTACTTCAACGACCGCCACGGCCACGTCGTGGGCGACGACCTGCTGCGCCTGGTGGCCGCGCGCCTGCGCGAGGCGCTGCCCGGCGCCGGCTGCCTGGCGCGCGTGGGCGGCGACCAGTTCATGGCGTTCCTGCCCGAGCGCGACCTGGCCGGCGCGCTGCGCGCGGCGCAGGCCTGCGTCGATCGGATGCGCGAGCCCGTCATCCTGTCGGCCAGCGCCGAGATCGTCACCTTGTCGGCCGGCGTGGCCACGCTCGACGCGCAATCCGCGCGCGCCGTGGACGCCGTCTGGCGCGCCTGCGACGCCGCGCTGCACGCGGCCAAGGCGCGCGGGCGCGACCGCGTCGTCGCGTTCGACGACGACACGCGCCGCATCGTCGCGTCGCGGCGCGACCTGCTGTCCACGGTGGCCGAGCTGCAGGAGCGCAACCGCGCGCTGCGCGAGGAGGCGCGCACCGACGCGCTCACCGGCCTGCGCAACCGTCTGGCGCTCGACGAGCTGCTGCATGCGGTGGCCGGCGACGGCGATCGCCGCGTCCAGCGCGCCGCGGTCGCCTTCATCGACGTCGACCACTTCGGCAACTTCAACCACACCCAGGGCGACGCCGCCGGCGACGAAGCGCTGCGCACGGTGGCGCACGCCATCCGCGCCGTGGCGCGCGAGGCCGACCTGGTGTTCCGCAAGGGCGGCGAGGAGTTCGTGGTGGTGCTGCCCGACGCCGACGGCCACGCCGCGTCGGCCGCCGCGGAGCGCATCCGCGGCGCCGTCGAGGCGCTCGCGCTCGCGCACACGGCCTCGCCCGTGGCCGGCGTCGTCACGGTGACCATCGGCGTGGCCAGCGGCCCGTCCGGCGTCACCCTGCGCCAGCTCCTGGAGGCCGCCGCCGAACGGACGATGGCGGCCAAGGTGGGCGAGCTGCGCAACCGCGTGCACGCGGTGCGGCTGCCCGACGTCGAGGGGCCGGTCGAGGCCTCTCAGCCGCGATAGAAGTACGGATCCAGCACGCTCACCGCGGTGATCGAGTCGATCGGCAGGTTGTTGCTGCGCGCGGTCTCGCGGATGGCCTCGGGGTTCGGGGCGTCGTAGATGCAGAACGTCTTCTTCTGGTCGTCGCTGACGTAGGAGTGCACCCAGGTCACGCCGCTCCTGGCGTTGCTCGCGACGACCGTCATGCAGACGTCGGCGCCCTGGTTGTTCACGGGGATGTGCAGGCCTTCGGGGAACGTGCGTTCGACGAGATAGCGGGGCATGGCGGACTCCTGGTTGGTTGCAGTCGATGCGTTCGACC
>DATCRO010000027.1:0-4034 GCA_036569025.1 Burkholderiaceae bacterium | reverse complement strand
GATCGCGCCTGGGTGGTGGACTTCTGCGTGAAGCAGTCGCAGTCCGGCATGGACCACGAGGCCGACTACCGCGCGCTCGGCGCCGCGGGGCAATACGTGTGGATCCGCGACGTCGTGCACGTGCAGCGCAACGAGGCCGGCGAGCCGCTGGCGCTGATCGGCTTCATGTTCGACATCAGCGAGCGCAAGAAGACCGAGGAAAAGCTGTTGGTGATGCGAAAGCAGCTCGAGGACTACTCGTTCCGCGACGGGCTGACGGGCGTGTCCAATCGCCGCAAGTTCGACGCGGTGCTCGAGGAGGAATGGACGCTGGCGCGCCGCAACACGCAGCCGCTGTCGCTGATCCTGATCGACATCGATTTCTTCAAGCAGTACAACGACCACCACGGCCACGTGCAGGGCGACGAGTGCCTCAAGGCCGTGGCGGCGGCGCTCGGCACGGTGGCCAACCGCCCGCGCGACCTGCTGGCGCGCTACGGCGGCGAGGAGTTCGTGCTGGTGCTGCCCGCCACCGACGAGAGCGCCGCGCAGCGCGTCAGCGAACGCGTGCGCCAGGCGCTGTTCAAGGCGCAGATCCCGCACGCGGCGTCGTCGGTGGGCCAGCTGCTGACCGTCAGCCAGGGCGTGGGCACCATCATCCCGTCGTCCACCGACACGCTGGTGCAGTTCCTCGACACCGTCGACCGCCGCCTGTACCGCGCCAAGCAGGCGGGGCGCGACCGCAGCGTCGCGGGCGCGGCCTGACAGGCATCGCAGGCGGGACGGACCAGGCCGCCGAGGCGCGGCACCCCGTCCGCGCCGGCCGGCCAGCGCAGCGAGCGCCCTGGCCGGACGCGCCGAACGCGACGCCGAACGTGCAATAAGCCACCGGTAACCGATCGCTGCCGAGCCATCGAGGGGCGGGAAAGCTCGCTACACTGGCGGGACGATGGCAGATGAACCGAATTCCGTGATGGGCTCCCCGCCGCCGGCGACGGCGCGGCCGAGCGTCATCCAGCTCGTCTTTCGCGAGAAGGGCGCGCTGTACGCCGCCTACATGCCCATCTTCGCCGAGGGCGGCCTGTTCGTGCCGACCACGCGCGACTACCAGCTGGGCGACGACATCTACCTGCTGCTGACGCTGCCTGGCGACGCGCAGCGCTATCCGGTGGCCGGCAAGGTCGGCTGGATCACGCCCGCCAACGCGCCGGGCGGCCGCACGCAGGGCGTCGGCGTCCGCTTCCCGGTGGATGAGAAGACGCGCATGCTCAAGGTGCGCATCGAGGAGGTGCTGGGCACCTCGCTGTCGTCGTCCAAGCCGACTCAAACGATCTGATCGGTTGCGCACGCGGACGCGTCACGCGCGCCCGGCGCGACCCTGACTTCCCATGTACGTCGACTCCCACTGCCACCTCGCGTTCCCCGAACTGCGCGAGCGCCTTGGCGCGATCCTGGAGGACATGCGGGCCGCCGACGTCGGCGGCGCGCTGTGCATCTGCACCAGCATGGACGAGTTCGAGTCCGTGCACGCGCTGGCCCTGGCCCACGACAACCTGTGGGCCAGCGTCGGGGTGCATCCGGACACCGAGGCGATGGCCGAGCCCGACGTCGAGTGGCTGTGCGAGCGCGCCGCCCGGCCGCGCGTCATCGCGATCGGCGAGACGGGGCTGGACTACTACCGCCTCGAGGGCCGTTCGATCGCCGACATGGAGTGGCAGCGCGAGCGCTTCCGCGTCCACATCCGTGCCGCTCGCAAGCTCGACCTGCCGCTGGTGATCCACACGCGCTCGGCCAGCGACGACACGCTGGCCGTGCTGCACGCCGAATCCGAAGGCGCCGGCCCCGCGCCGCGCGGCGTGTTCCACTGCTTCACCGAGTCGATGGACGTCGCCCGCGCGGCGCTCGACCTCGGCTTCCACATCTCGTTCTCGGGCATCCTCACCTTCAAGACGGCCGCCGACCTGCGCGAGGTCGCGCGCTACGTGCCGCTGGACCGCTGCCTGATCGAGACGGACAGCCCCTACCTGGCGCCGGTGCCGCACCGCGGCAAGACCAACACCCCGGCCTGGGTGCCGCACGTCGCCCACCTGATCGCCGAGCTCAAGGGTGTCCCGTGCGAGCAGGTGGCCGACGCCACGCGCGCAAACTTCGAGCAACTTTTCCGTGTGAACATGGCGGCGCCAGCCTGATCCAGTCCGGTTTCGTCGCGCACGTCACCTGCAAGAGTCCGCACCATGTCTTCCCGCCTTCGCGCCACGGCGTTCGCCGTCGCCGCCTTCCTGTCCGCCGGCCCGGCGCCGGCCGCCAGCTACGACAGCGTCGACTTCTTCCGTGCCGTCAACGTCGACAACGCCGACGCCGTCGCGCGCATGCTCGCCGCGGGGCTGGATCCGAACCAGGTCGACCCGCGCGGCCAGCCCGCGCTGATCCTCGCGCTGCAGGGCGAATCGCTGAAGGTGGCCAAGGTGCTGTGGGACGCCAAGGGCGTCGACATCGACGTGCGCAACCGCGTCGGCGAGACGCCGCTGATGATGGCCGCGCTCAAGGCCGAGGTCGACGCCGCCAGCGCGCTCGTCGCCCACGGCGCCGCGGTGCAGAAGGACGGCTGGTCGCCGCTGCACTACGCCGCCACCGGCGGCAGCGCGGCGATCGTCAGGATGCTGCTGGCCAAGGGTGCGGTGCTCGAGGCGCGCTCGCCCAACGGCACCACGCCGCTGATGATGGCCGCGCGCTACGGCAACGAGGAGGCGGTCGACGCGCTGCTGGCGGCGGGCGCGGACCGCACGCTCAAGAACGACCTGGGCATGGATGCGTCGGCGTTCGCGGCGAGCGCGGGGCGCGAGAAGCTGGCGGCGCGACTGAAGCCGGCGACGGCTTCGAAGTAGCCGGCCGTTCCGCCCTACGCCTTGCGCGCCGCGGCGTTCGCCCGCCATTCGTCGGCCGCGATCCCGAACGTCGCCATCTCCTTGCCATACCAGCGCTGCAGACCGCGGTCGTGCATGCCCAGGCGCTTCATCACGTTGGACGACGCCGTGTTGGCCGGCTCGCAGACGGCCAGCAGTTCGTCGGGCTTGAAGGTGTCGAACGCCCAGTCGCCCATCGCGAAGGCAGCCTCGCTGGCGTAGCCGCGGCCGTGGCGGTCGCGGCGCAGGCGCCAGCCCAGTTCCAGCCGGGCAGGCCGGGTCGGCGTGGGGCGTCATCTCGCGGCGCAGGTTCTGCAGGGCGCCCGCGCCGACGATCTGGCCGCCGTCGCGCTCGATGAACGTCCACCACGAGTAGCCGAACTCGGCCCAGCGCGCCTGGACGCGGGCGATCATGGCCTGCGTCTCCTCGCGCGTCTCGGGCTTGCCGGAGATGTAGCGCATGACCTCGGGGTCGGCGTTGAGCGCGTGCAGGCCGTCCAGGTGCGCCGGCGCGCAGGGGTCGAGGCGCAGGCGGGCGGTCGTGAGGATGGTCATCGTGGACGTCGTGGTTCGGGCGAGTGGGGAAGTATCGACCGCGCGGCGCGGACCGCCGGCGCGGGGCGGCAGGCCGCGGCATCAATATCTCCTGACGCAGGTCCCCTCGCGCGAAAGCGTGAAAAGCGTCGCGCTTTACCCAGTGTTCCCCTCATTTTGTAGGAAGTTCGGAGACACGCGGTCTGGCGCAGAGACGACTACAGATTCGCGGAGGCGGGTTCTACAGTTCGCTCCATGGACAGACGGCTGCTTCGCGGCCATCTCCACGCAACACCAGGAGACTTTTCATGCAAGCCTCGACCCGTTCGAACCCGTTCGTGATGATGACCGATCCGGAGACCATCCTGCAGGCCGTCGAGCGCTCGGAGCGCCTGAATCGCCTGAGCCGCAAGGTCTACCGTCCGCTGGATCGCCCGCTGATCCCCAAGGTCGGCGCCGCCAAGGAACTGCTGGACTTCGACAGCGCCATCGACTCGGCCATCGAGGACGATTCCCTCGAAGCCTGAGCGGGCCGAAGGCCGTCGCGGCCTTCGAAGGACGGCGTCGCCGCCGCTCCTCGATCGATCGATGAGCACCGCGCGGCGACCTGATTTCTCC
>DATCRO010000026.1:0-8083 GCA_036569025.1 Burkholderiaceae bacterium | reverse complement strand
GTCCGGCGGTGCCGACGGCGGCGCCGTGCCGGTCGACTCGCTCTACGAGGACGCCCACGGCCAGATCTGGATCGGCACCAACCTGCACGGCGTGCTCGTGCTCGACCCGGCCAGCGGCCGCGTCTCGCGCCTGCAGCCGGCCGGCGCGTCCGACCCTGGCCTGCTGACCGACAGCGCCACGTCGTTCGAGGAGAACGGCAACGGCGAGATCTGGATCGGCACGTCCACGCGCGGCCTGCTGATCGCCGACACCGATTCGCTGCAGGCCCGCCGCGTCATCCGCGACCGCAGCGTGCCGAGCAACCTGCAGGCGAACTGGATCTGGGGCCTGCACCGCGACCGCGGCGGCGAGATGTGGGTGGCCTCCACCACCGGCCTGAGCCGCACGCGCCCGCAGCAGGACGCGATCCTGTCGCTGTTCTCGTCCGACGGCTCCGCCTGGACCGACCCGTACGTTTTCTCGGTGGACGTCGACTCGCGCGGCGTCGTCACGCTGGGCCAGAAGAACGGCATCGAGGTGATCGACCCGATCGAGCAGAAGATGACCGCGCTGCTGGGCGGCAGCGAGGACGACCCGGCGCATCCGCCCGCGATCAGCAACGCCACGGCCGTGGTGCACACCGCCGACGGCACGCGCTGGATGGCGTCGCGCGACGGCCTGTTCCGGCTGGCGCCCGGCGCCCGCAAGCTCGAGACCATCGCCATGCCCGAGCGCGGCGCCGTCAAGGGCGTCATCGCGCTGGAGGTGGACGGCTCGACCCTGTGGGTGGGCGGCAAGGGCGACGGCATCTGGCAGCTGGACCTGGACTCGCCCACGCACGCGATGCGCCAGCCCGTGCCCACGAGCGCGTTGACCGACCCCGAGGTCAACGCGATCGTCCACGGCCCCGACGGCGCGATGTGGATCGCCACGAACAACGGCCTGAACCTGCTGCGGCCCGGCCAGCCGGTGCAGCGCATCATGCCGTCGGCCAACGACCCGACCGGCCTGTCACCGGCCGTCATCAACACGCTGCTGACCGACCGCCAAGGCCGGCTCTGGGTGGGCAACAACGCGGGCGTGCAGATCCTGGAGAAGTTCGACGCCGGCGGCCATGCGGTGTTCCACCACATCGGCAAGGACGACGGCCTGACCAGCGAGAACATCGACACGATGCTGATGGACGCGATCGGCCGCGTCTGGATCAGCACCGACGACGGCGTGGCCGTGGTCGACCCGTCCACCTACGCGCTGCGCGTGCTGCATCCGGCCGACGGCGCGGCGATCTCCACGTACTGGGTCAACTCCGGCGCCGTCGGCCCCACCGGCGAGCTGTTCTTCGGCGGCCTGGGCGGACTGACCGTCATCCGCCCCGAGCGCCTGACGCACCGCGTGTACTCGGCGCCGCTGGTGGTGACCGACGTCGAGATGGGCGGCAAGCCGGCCGCGCTCGCCGACGCGAGCGGCCGCAAGCAGCTGACCGTCCCGCCGGAAGCGGGCGGCTTCTCGGTGGAGTTCTCGCTGCTGGACTTCACGTCGCCCGAGCGCAACCGCTACGCCTACTGGCTCGAGGGCTACGACAAGACCTGGCGCGAGGTCGACACCACGCACCGCTCGGCCGGCTACACCAACCTGTCGCCCGGCCGCTACGTGCTGCACATGAAGGCCGCCAGCCGCGACGGCGCGTGGACGGAGCGCCCGCTGGAGGTCGACGTCGAGATCCTGCCGGCCTGGTACCAGACGTGGTGGTTCGACCTGCTCAAGATCATCGCCGTGCTGCTGGTGATCGCCGCGGTCGCCGCCGTGCGCGTGCGCTACGTGCAGCAGCGCAGCAAGGAGCTGGCGCGGCTGGTGGAGCAGCGCACGCAGGAGCTCACCAAGCTGCAGCACCAGCTCGAGGAACTGGCCTACAGCGACGCGCTCACCGGCCTGCCGAACCGCCGCATGTTCGGCGACTACTGCCGCCAGATGATCGCCGCGGCCGAGCGCCAGGACTCGGGCTTCGCGCTGCTGCTGATCGACCTGGACCACTTCAAGCAGGTCAACGACACGCTGGGCCACGACGCCGGCGACGCGCTGCTGGTGGAGACCGCCCGCCGCCTGCGCGGCATCGCGCGCAAGGCCGACGTGGTCGCGCGCCTGGGCGGCGACGAGTTCGCGATCCTGCTGGCCGACACCGGCGTGCCCAGCGCCGTCGACATCGTCTGCCACCGCATCTGCGAGGCCTTCGACGCGCCGATCCCGCACGCCGGCCACGACATGCGCACGAGCCCCAGCATCGGCGTGGCGCTGTTCCCGTCGGACGGCACGACGCAGGACGAGCTCTACAAGTCCGCCGACGTCGCGTTGTACGAGGCCAAGCGCGAAGGTCGCCACACCTGGCGCTTCGCGCAGCGCAAGGCCCGGGCCACGCTCACGCGGCTGGGAGGCGCGGCAAGCGCGGGCACCGGCACGGACGGTCCCGCGGACTAAAGCCGCGGCGGCGGCGCCTTCAGTGGCCGCCGCCCAGGTAGGCCGCCTGCACCGCCGGGTCGTTCCTGAGCTTCTCCGCGGGCCCGTGCACCGCGATGCGGCCGTTCTCCAGCACGTAGCCGTAGTCGGCCACGTTGAGCGCGGCGGCGGCGAACTGCTCGACGAGCAGCATCGTGATGCCCTCGGCGCGCAGCCGCGAGATGATGCGGAACACCTCGTCGACCAGGATCGGCGCGAGGCCCATCGACGGCTCGTCCAGCAGCACCACGTCGGGGTTCATCATCATCGCGCGCGCCATCGCGAGCATCTGCTGCTCGCCGCCCGACAGCGTCCCCGCCAGCTGCGTGCGGCGCTCCTTCAGGCGCGGGAAGTACTCCATCGCGCGCTCGAGGTCGGCGGCGATGTCGCCCTTGGCGCGCGCGCCGGTGTAGCGCGGGAATGCGCCCAGCAGCAGGTTGTCGTTGACCGACATCGTGGCGAACACGCGCCGTCCCTCGGGCGAGTGCGCCAGGCCCAGGCGCGCGATGCGATGCGAGTCGCGGCCGGTGATGTCCACGTCGCCGAGCATGACCTTGCCCTCGCGCGGCGCGATCATGCCGGAGATGGCGCGCATCGTGGTCGTCTTGCCGGCGCCGTTGCTGCCGATCAGCGTGACGACCTGCCCCTTGGGCACCTCCAGCGAGATGCCGTGCAGGACCTCGACCTTGCCGTAGCCGGCGTGCAGGTTCGTGAGCGTGAGCATGTCAGTGGGCCTCCGAACCAAGATAGGCCTTGATGACCTGGGGATCGGACTGCACCGCGGCCGGCGTGCCTTCGGCGATCTTCTGGCCGAAGTCCAGCACGGTGACGACGTCGCACACCGACATCACCACGTCCATGTGGTGCTCGATGAGGATCAGCGTGATGCCGTGCTCGCGGATCTTGCGGATGATGACGACCAGCTCCTTGATGTCGGGCGCCGTCAGGCCGGCGGCGGGCTCGTCCAGCAGCAGCAGCTCCGGGTTGAGCGCCAGCGCGCGCGCGATCTCCAGCAGGCGCTGCTTGCCGTAGGGCAGGTTGCGCGCCTCCTCGCCGGCCAGCGATTCGAGGCCCACGAACTTCAGCAGCGCGTAGGCGCGCGCCGTGCCCTCGCGCTCCTCGCGCCGGAAGCGCGGCAGGTGCAGCGCCACGTCCAGCAGGTTGCTGCGGTAGGAGTGGTGCAGGCCCACGAGCACGTTCTGCAGCGCCGTCATCTCGCCGAACAGCTGCACGTTCTGGAAGGTGCGCGCGATGCCCGCCAGCGCGATGCGCGCCGACGTGCGGCCGACGATGGACTGGCCCTTGAAGGCGATCGCGCCCGCCGTGGGCACGTAGATGCCGGTGAGCACGTTCATCATCGTGCTCTTGCCCGAACCGTTGGGGCCGATCAGCCCGTGGATGCTGCCGCGCGCCACATGCAGCGTGACCTCGTTGAGGGCCTTCAGGCCGCCGAACTGCATCAGCACCTTGTCGGCCGCGACCAGTTCGCCCGTGCCCGCCGCCGTCGCGGTCGACACGGCGCTGGCCGGCGCGGCAAGCGCGGCGGCCTGGGCGGCATCGTCGGCACCATGGCCGCGCCAGCCGAGCGTCTGGCGCACGTAGCCGACGATGCCGTCCTGCAGGTAGTAGACGACCAGCAGCGTGATCAGGCCGAAGATGGACAGGCGCCAGTCGGTCATCGAAGTCAGGATGAACGACAGCACGGCCAGCGCGACGCTGCCGGCCACGGGAATGGCGGAGCGCGCGAGCGTCGACTTCCCGCGCGCCACCAGCAGCCCCGCGCCTGCCGTCACCAGCACGGCCAGCGTGACCGACACGTAGCGGAACAGCGCGAGGTCGTCGAGCAGCTTGGGCAGCATCACGATGATGGTTGCGCCCAGCAGCGCGCCGGAGCGCGTCTTGCGGCCGCCCATGATGATGGCCAGCAGGAACAGCACCGTCAGCTCGAAGTTGTACGTGTTGGGCGAGATGTAGCGCTCCGAGTACGCGTACAGCGAGCCGGCGAGCCCGGCGAAGCCGGCGCTGATGACGAACGCGTAGACCTTGTAGCGGTAGACCGAGACGCCCATGCAGTCCGACGCGATCGGGCTGCCGCGCAGGGCCTCGAAGGCGCGTCCCAGGTGCGAGCGCAGCAGCCGGTGCACCACGATCAGCGAGGCCACCAGCAGGATCGAGCAGACCCAGTAGTAGGCGCGCTCGTCCAGCACCATCCCCAGCAGCACGGGCTTGGAGAAGGTGATGCCCATCGGGCCGTTGGTGACATCGGTGACCTCGTTGATCAGGATCTGGATGATGGTGCCGAAGGCCAGCGTCACCATCGCGAGGTAGGGGCCCGTGACGCGCAGCGCCGGCAGCGCGAGGATCGCGCCGAAGGCGGCCGTCGCGCCGATGCCGCAGACGATCGTCAGCAGCAGCGGCGCGTGGAAGTGCATGTAGAGCACGCCGGCCGTGTAGGCGCCGATGCCGAACAGCCCGGCATGGCCCAGCGACACCTGCCCCGTGTAGCCGACGACGATGTCGAGCCCGAACAGCAGGATCGCGTAGATGGCGATGGTCTGCGCGAGGTGGATGTAGTACGGGTTGGCGACGACGAACGGGAAGCCGACGAGCAGGGCGAGGCCGACGGCGGCGAGCAGCAGGGGGCGCGATTTCATCTCGGACTCTCAGACCTTCTTGATCGCCGTCTTGCCGAACAGGCCCGCCGGCCGCACGGCCAGCACGATCAGCAGCAGCACCAGGCCGGGCACGTCCTGGTAGCCGGTGGACAGGTAGAAGCCGGTGAGCTTCTCCGCGATGCCCAGGATGATGCCGCCCACGACGATGCCCATGCCGCTGGTCAGGCCCCCGATGATGGCCACGGCGAAGGCCTTCAGCCCCAGCACCGCGCCCATGGTGGCGCCGGTGAGCGTCAGCGGTGCGATCATCACGCCGGCGAGCGCCGCGCTCATCGACGACAGCGCGTACGAGAACGTGATCACCAGCCCCGTGTTGATGCCCATGAGGCGCGCGGCCTCGCGGTCGTTGAAGGTGGCCACCACGGCCTTGCCCCAGATCGTCTTGCGGTTGAACAGCTCCACCGCCGCCATCATCAGGACGGCGCCGACCACCACGAGGATCTCCATCGGCAGGACGTTCGCGCCCAGCAGCCGCAGCGGCGACTCGGGCAGCGGCGACGGGAACTTCAGGTCGTCGTGGCCCCACACGTTCTCGGCCACGTTCTTGAAGATGATGCCCAGCGCGATGGTCGACATGATCCAGCCGAACTCGCTCTTGATCCGGATGGCCGGCCGCACGCCGATGCGCTCGACGACCGCGCCCTGGATCGCTCCGAACACGCACACGATGGGGATCATCAGCCAGTAGTTGACCCCCATGCCCACCAGCGTCAGGCCCACCAGCGCGCCCAGCATCAGCGCGTCGCCCTGGCCGAAGTTGAGGGTGTCCGACGTGGCGAAGGTGAGCTGGTAGCCGAACGCGATGACCGCGTAGATCATGCCCAGCGCGATGCCGCTGAAGATCAGTTGGGTGAGGATTTCCATGGGCGGGCCCGCCGGTGATTCAAGAGAAGCGCCGCCGCGACGGTGCGTCGGGGCGGCGCGTCATGCATGCGCGAGGAGGAGCTTACTTCTTCACCGTGGGCAGCGCACCCTTGGCGTTGACGTCCTTCACGCGCACCTCGGAGGCCTTCTTGAAGTCGTCCGCGTACGCGTAGACGACGCGATTGCCCTTGACCTCGCCGAACACCGGGATGTTGGCGGTGATGGCCTCGTGGTCGCCCTTGGAGAACGGCTTGTTGTACGTGGTGACCACGCCTTCGACCGGCGTCTTCAGGTTCTCGAGCGCTTCCCTGATCTTCGGGCCGTCGGTGGAGCCGGCCTGCTTGATGGCGGCGGCCAGCAGGTAGACCGAATCGTAGCCCTGGGCCGCCGACACCGGCGAGTCCATGCGATTGTTCTTCGGCGCGAAGGTCTTCAGGTACGAGATGATGAAGGACTGGCGCTTGGGCGTCGTCGGCTCCTGGATGAAGGTCTGCGGCATGCGCGCGCCTTCGCCGCCGGGGCCGGCGTTGTCGATGTAGTTGGCCATCGACAGCGTCCAGCTGCCGATCATCGGCACCTTCCAGCCCAGCTTGGTCATGCCGTTGGCGATCTGCGCCAGCTCGGGGCCGATGCCGTAGGTGAGCACGACTTCCGCGCCGGCTTCCTTGGCCTTGAGCAGCTGGGCCGTCATGTCGACGTCCTTGATGTTGAACTTCTCGACCGCCACCGGCTTGACGCCCTTCAGCGCGAGCGCCTTCTCGAGGTCGGCGCGACCGAGCTGGCCGTAGTTGGTCGAGTCGGCGAGGATGGCCACCTTCTTGAAGCCGCGGCGGGTGATCGCCTCCTCGACGATCATCGGCGCCTGGATCGAGTCGTTGGCCGAGTTGCGGAAGACGTAGTTCTCGGGCTGGTCGTCGAACTGGTGGGTGAGCACCGAGCCGGTGGCCACGTTGTTCATGACCGGGATCTTCGCGTCCTGGAAGAAGCGCTCGGAGGCCAGGCCCACGCCGGTGTTGATGTAGCCCACCACGGCGACGACATGCTCCTTGTTGATCAGCTCCTGGGCGATCTGCGCGCCGCGCTCGTTCTTGGCCTCGTCGTCGCGCTCGACGAGCTGGATCTGGCGGCCCAGGACGCCGCCGGCCTTGTTGATCTCGTCGGCGGCCAGGCGCACGCCGTCGCGCATGCTCACGCCCATCGAGGAAGAGCCCCCCGTGAACGGTCCGTCGACACCGATCTTGATCGGCTCGGCGGCGAAGGCGGTGGCGGCCATGCAGGCCAGGGCGACGGCGGAAAGGCGGATGGCGAGAGTCATGGGTCGTGTCTCCATTGGGGCAAGCTGCTGTTGCCTCGCGTTGTGACTCGGGGCGAGTCGATGTGAAGGCGATTGTGGTGCTCCGGTCACCGTTTGCGCCTACGTAATCCCCGCAGATTCGTGCAAACCCCGAGAGCCATTTCGGTGCGGAGGCCACGCTCGCCGCGCGGGCTCGGCGCCCGTGTAAGACCCGCGTCAGTTCGGGGCGAGAATCGGCCCGTCGCCAGCTCGCGAGGTTCACCATTTGAACGAGTCCGCCGCCGCTTGGGCATACACCGGGTTGTCGCGCACGCTGCGCGACGCCGCGCTGACCGTGCTCGCCATGGCCGGTGCCGTGGCCGGCTCGCAGGCGGTCGCGCACGGGCCGGCGGCCGGCGTGCTGGGCGCGGTGCTGGCGCTTTCGCTTTCGCGCAGCCATCTCGTCGCCGGACGCCACGGCTGGCTGGAGGCTGCCGTGCTGCTGCCGGTCGTCAGCCTCGCGAGCCACGGCGTGGGTGCGCTGCTGCTGCATGTGCCCTGGCTCGGCGCGGCGGCGTTCGTCGTCGCCGGGTCGGTGCCCGCGTGGGCGCGGCGCTTGGGCACGACGGGCCGGCGCCTGGGCCGCCTGCTGACGCTGCCGCTCGTCACGATCCTCGTCGTGCCGGGCCTGCCGCTGCGGCCCGCCTGGGGCCTGCCGCCCGCTTTCGCGGCGGTCGCGCCTGCGGTGATCGCATTGATCGCGCTGGCCTGCGTCATGCTGGTCCAAGGCCTGGGAAAGGC
>DATCRO010000025.1:0-2586 GCA_036569025.1 Burkholderiaceae bacterium | reverse complement strand
GCCGTGCAGCGCGTGGTCGTGACGGCCCGCCGCAGCGCCTGAACCTCCAGAGCCTGGCGCGCCCTTCGCGGCGCTTCCTGCTCCGTTCACAGCCTCGCGCTTGCTGCTGCGAGGCTTTTTTTCGTCCTTGCGGTCCGCGGGGGCGTCCGCGCACGCATGCGTGCGAGGGGTGTTTCGTGCCGGCTTGGCCTCAGCAGGGGCCGGCGCGACCTGCCAACCACACATGCAAAGTCCTCGACATGGGACCTCCGGCAGCGGTACGATAAGACTTCGTTTGCGAAGAAGGCTGAATTCATCACAGCCGCGCGCGCTTCGCCGACCCTTCGCGCATCATTGCGACAGCGGTTCGGCGATCGGAGCACCTATCCGGCGCTTCCGGACCGATGGCGGATCCACGTTTACCGGTGTGAGGTCCGCCGATCGGGCCGTTCCGCGTCAGTCACAGCTGACTCTTCGCAGTTCCCACCAGTCAGCCAGAGTCCGGTCCCATGCGCTTCGATCTCGTCACGCTCAATCTCGTTCTCGCCATCGCCGAGACACGCAGCATCACGCGGGGGGCCGAACGCGAGCACCTGGCGCTGGCGGCCGCCAGCAAGCGGCTGTCCGACCTCGAGGCGCGCCTCGGTGTCGGCCTGTTCGACCGCCGTGCCCGCGGCGTCGACCTCACGGAGGCGGGGCGCGCGCTGGTGCGCCACATCCGCACGCTCAACGCGTCGCTGCACGCGCTCGAGAGCGAGGTCGTCGAGTTCTCGCGCGGCATCAAGGGCCACCTGCGGGTGGTCGCCAACGCGGGCGCGATCTCCGAATGCCTGCCGGCCGACCTCGCGGCCTTCGCGCGCGCCCACCCGGGCATCCGCGTGAGCCTGGAGGACCAGACCAGCGCCGACGTGATGCAGGCCGTGGCCGAAGGGCGCGCCGACGTGGGCATCTTCGTCGGCCCCAGCACCGACGCCCGCCTGGCCGCGCGCCACTACAACACCGGCACGCTGGCCGCCATCGTGCCGGCCGACCACATCCTCGCGCGCCGCGACGCGGTGCCGTTCGACGCGCTGCTGGACTTCGACATCGTCGGCCTGCACGTGGGCGCGTCGGCGCACGAGCTGATGCTCAAGTCCGCGCTCGAGCGCGGCCGCACGCTCAACGCGCGGCTGCAGGTGCGCGGCTTCGACGCCATCGCGCAGCTCGTGGCCGCCGGCCTGGGCGTCGCGGTGCTGCCGGCCGATACCGCCGCCCGTTTCTCCAAGCTGTTCGACATCAAGGTGCTGGCCCTCGAGGAAGCGTGGGCCCGCCGCGACTACCTGCTCGCCACGCGCGTGAGCGATTCGCTGCCGGCCGCCGTGCAGCGCTTCGTCGACGCGCTGTGCCCGCCATCGGCCGCCACGCCCGCAAGCGCGCCCGCCGCGCCGCGCGCGCGCGAGGCCGCCGCCACCTGAAGAGGTTTCTCATGAATCACGCAGTGCAAACTTCGTTGCGGGCCGTGCGCCGGGCCGCCCCCGGAAGGCCCGCAGTCCCCTCGGGGGACGGAGCGACGACCTCGTCGCGGGAGGGGCTCCAATGACCGCCCGCACCCTTTACGACAAGCTCTGGGACGACCACGTCCTGCACACCGAGGACGACGGCACCTCGTTGCTGTACATCGACCGCCACCTGCTGCACGAGGTCACCAGCCCGCAGGCCTTCGAAGGCCTGGAGATGGCCGACCGCAAGGTGTGGCGCCTGTCGGCCAACCTCGCGGTCAGCGACCACAACGTGCCCACCACCGACCGCAGCCAGGGCATCGTCGACCCGACGTCGCGCCTGCAGGTCGACACGCTGGACAGGAACTGCGACCGGCAAGGCATCACGCAGTTCAAGATGAACGACAAGCGCCAGGGCATCGTCCACGTGATCGGGCCGGAGCAGGGCGCCACGCTGCCGGGCATGACCGTGGTCTGCGGCGACAGCCACACCTCCACGCACGGCGCGTTCGGCGCGCTGGCGCACGGCATCGGCACCAGCGAGGTCGAGCACGTGCTCGCGACGCAGACGCTGCTGGCGAAGAAGGCGAAGAACATGCTGGTGCGCGTCGAGGGCACGCTCGCGCGCGGCTGCAGCGCCAAGGACATCGTCCTGGCCATCATCGGCCGCATCGGCACCGCCGGCGGCACCGGCTACACGATCGAGTTCGGCGGCTCGGCGATCCGCGCGCTGTCGATGGAAGGGCGCATGACGGTGTGCAACATGGCCATCGAGGCGGGCGCGCGCGCCGGCCTGGTCGCCGTCGACGACACCACCCTGGCCTACGTCAAGGGCCGCCCCTTCTCGCCCCAGGGCGTGGAATGGGACCAGGCCGTGGCCTACTGGCGCACCCTGCATTCGGACGCCGGCGCGCAATTCGACAAGGTGGTGGAGCTGCGTGCCGAGGAGATCCGTCCGCAGGTCACCTGGGGCACCTCGCCCGAGATGGTGGTCAGCATCGAGGACCGCGTGCCCGATCCCGAGAAGGAAAAGGACTCGAACAAGCGCAACGCCATGGAGCGCGCGCTGGAATACATGAACCTGCAGCCGAACACGCCGATGGAGTCGATCAACATCGACAAGGTGTTC
>DATCRO010000024.1:0-6354 GCA_036569025.1 Burkholderiaceae bacterium | reverse complement strand
ACGACGATTCGTACAGATCCACCCGCGGGGCCACCGGGTGGGGGGTTGTGACAGTTTTTTGGGATCCAGAGGGATCATGTCGGACCTGAGCATCACGCTAGAAGCTCTGGAGCGCGCGCGCTCTCAACTTTCCGTTTCTTCCTACTTCGACGAGGACCTGTTCCGCCGCGAACAGGAACTCATCTTCCAGCACGGACCGCGCTATCTGGCGCACGAGCTGGCGATACCCGAAATCGGTGACTACTACGCCCTCCCGCAGGAAGGCGAAGGGCGCGTGCTCGTCCGCGCGGCCGATGGCGGCGTCGAGCTGCTGTCCAACGTGTGCCGGCACCGGCAGGCGGTCATGCTCAAGGGTCGCGGGCAGACGGCGTCCAACATCGTCTGCCCGCTGCACCGCTGGACGTACGGGCTCGACGGCCGGCTCCTGGGCGCGCCGCACTTCGCGCAGGATCCTTGCCTGCACCTGAACCGCTACCGGACGCGCAGCTGGAACGGCCTCGTGTTCGAGGACAACGGCCGCGACGTCGCCGCCGACCTCGCCCGCCTCGGGCCGCGCGCCGAGCTCGACTTCGCCGGCTACGTGCTCGACAAGGTGCACGTGCACGAGTGCGACTACAACTGGAAGACCTTCATCGAGGTCTATCTCGAGGACTACCACGTCGGCCCGTTCCATCCGGGCCTGGGCAGCTTCGTCACCTGCGACGACCTGAAGTGGGAGTTCGGCGCCAACTACTCGGTGCAGACGGTGGGCGTGTCCAACGGCCTCGCGCGGCCGGGCAGCGCCACCTACCGCAAGTGGCACGACGCGCTGCTGCGCTTCAACGAAGGCCGGCCGCCGCGCCACGGCGCCATCTGGCTCACCTACTTCCCGGGCATCATGGTGGAGTGGTACCCGCACGTGCTGGTCGTCTCCACGCTGTACCCGAAGGGCCCGCAGCAGACGACCAACGTGGTCGAGTTCTACTACCCCGAGGAGATCGCGGCGTTCGAGCGCGACCTCGTGGAAGCCGAGCAGGCCGCCTACCTGGAGACCTGCGTCGAGGACGACGAGATCGCGCAGCGCATGGACTCCGGCCGCAAGGCGCTGTTCGAACGCGGCGACGACGAGGCCGGCCCGTACCAGAGCCCGATGGAAGACGGCATGCGCCACTTCCACGAGTGGTACCGGCACGCGCTCAAGCGGGGGCGCTGAACGGGCGTCGAGTGCCCCTCGCCGAGCGGGACGACGCGGTCGCGAGGGAGAATGGGCCGATGTCCGCTCCCTTGCTGATGATCTGCTCGTCGTTCCTGTTCGCGACGATGGGCGTGTGCGTGAAGCTCGCGTCGGACACCTACGGGCCGGGCGAGATCGTGATGTACCGCGGCCTGGTGGGCATGATCGGCATCGCGCTGCTGGCACGCGCGCGCGGCGTCCCGCTCAGGACGAGCGTTCCGATGATGCACGCGTGGCGCAGCGTCGTCGGCGTCGCCGCGCTCACGCTGTGGTTCTACGCGATCGGCCACATGCCGCTGGCCACGGCGGTCACGCTCAACTACATGTCGTCGGTCTGGATGGCGCTGTTCCTGATCGGCGGCGCCGTCGTGGTGGGCGCGCAGCGCGTGGACCCGCGGCTGGTGGCCACGGTGCTGGTCGGCTTCCTGGGCGTGGCCCTGGTGCTGCAGCCGTCCGTCAGCCGCGACCAGGCGGTGCCCGGGATGATGGGACTCGCGTCGGGCATGCTGTCCGCGCTCGCCTACCTGCAGGTGACGACGCTGGGCCGGGTCGGCGAGCCCGAGCTGCGCGTCGTCTTCTACTTCTCGATCGGCGGCTTCCTGACCGGCCTGGTGATGTCGCTGCTGCAAGGCTGGCATGGGCATCACACGCCCGGCGGCTTCCTGCTGCTGCTGGCCACCGGCGTCACCGCGACCACCGCGCAGGTGGCCATGACCCGCGCGTACGCGATCGGGCGGCCGCTGTCCAACGCGAGCCTGCAGTACCTGGGCATCGCGTTCTCGTTCGTCTACGGCATCGTGCTGTTCCATGATCCGCTCACGTGGGCGGCCATCGGCGGCATGGTGCTGATCGTCGGCGCCGGCCTCGCGGCCTCGCGCCTGCGCGCCACGACGCTGGCCGCCACCGCCCCCGACACCATCCAACCGCCCTCGGACACCTGACATGACGACTGCCGCCCTGCCCACGCCCCTGGTCTCGCCCGAGCAACTGATCGCCGCGCTCGCGGCCGGCGCCGCGCCGCTGGTGATCGACTGCAGCTTCGACCTGGCGGACCTCGCCGCCGGCGAGCGCGCCTACGCGCAGGGCCACCTGCCGGGCGCGATCCACGCGCACCTCGACCGCGACCTGTCCACGACGAAGACGGGCCGCAACGGCCGTCATCCGCTGCCCCCGCGCGCCGACTGGGCCGCGACGCTCGCGCGCCTGGGCGTCACGCCCGCGCGCGCGGTGGTCGTCTACGACGCCCAGGGGGGCATGTACGCAGCGCGCGCCTGGTGGATGCTGCTGTGGGCGGGCCATCGCGACGTGCGCGTGCTCGATGGCGGCCTGCAGGCGTGGCGGGCGGCCGGCGGCGCGGTCGAGGCCGGCGTCGTCGCCCCCGTCGCCGCACCGGTGCCTTACCCGCTGGGCGACAGCCTGGTGGGCAGCATCGACGCCGACACCCTGCAGAAGTCGCTGGGCCGCGTGACGGTGCTCGACGCCCGCGCGGGCGAGCGCTATCGCGGCGAGGTCGAGCCGCTGGACGCGCGCGCCGGCCACATCCCCGGCGCCCGCTCGCGCTTCTTCAAGGACAACCTCGATGCGAGCGGTCGCTTCCGCCCGGCCGCCGAACTGCGCGCCGCCTTCGAGGCCTTCGGCGCGGCGCCGGCCGCGGTCGTGCACCAGTGCGGCTCGGGGGTCACGGCATGCCACAACCTGCTCGCGATGGAGGCCGCCGGGCTGTCCGGCTCGGTGCTGTACCCGGGCTCGTGGAGCGAATGGTCGTCCGATCCGGCGCGCCCCATCGCGGTCGGTTGAGCGCGGTCAAACCCGGGTGAAGCCGGGGCTGCGGGCCGCGCGCGAAAGGCGCACACTGGCTTGGTCGCCACTGCAGGAGACCGGCATGTACCGCAGCATCCTCATTCCGACCGACGGCACCGACATCACGGCCAAGGCCGTCGACACGGGCGTCGCCCTCGCCAAGGCGCTCGGCGCCCGGCTCAGCACGATCAGCGTGAAGGAGCCGTTCCCGTACAGCGCGATCTCCGAGATGCAGCCCATCCCGCCGCAGGAGTTCTACGACGCGCAGGAGCGCATCGCGCTCAACCGGGTCAACGAGGTGGTGGCGTCGGCACAGGCCGCGGGCATGGAGTGCCAGGCCTTCACCGTCGAGGCGACGCACCCGTGGGAGGCGATCGTCGACCATGCCAAGACGCAGTCCTGCGACCTGATCGTGATGGCCTCGCACGGCCGCCGCGGCGTCAGTGCGCTCCTGCTGGGCAGCGAGACCACGCGCGTGCTGGTGCATTGCGACGTGCCCGTGCTGGTCGTGAAGTAGCACCCAGCCTCCGGTCGCATTAAACTGACCGAGTCAGCAATCTAGCGGACTCAGTCAGATGATCGGCGCCGACCCTTCCCACGTCTCGACCGTGCGCGAGTTCTCGCGCTTCTACACGCGCCGGCTCGGCACGCTGGACGAGGGCCTTCTCGACACGCCCTGGACCCTCACCGAGGCGCGAGTCGTCTTCGAGCTCGCGCAGGCCCCGTCCACCGACATGGCCGCGCTGCGCACGACGCTGGCCATCGACTCGGGCTACCTCAGCCGGTTGCTGGCCAGGTTCGACTCCGCAGGCCTGATCAAGCGCACGGCGTCGGCCAACGACGCGCGTCGCCAGTCCCTGTCGCTCACGGCGGCGGGCCGCAAGCTCTTCCGCACGCTCGACGAGCGCTCCAACCGACAGGTGGCGCAGTTGCTGGAGCCGCTGGGGGAGGCGGCGCGGGAGTCGCTGGTGGCCGGCATGCGCACGGTGATGCGCGGCCTCGACGAGCACCCGCGCCCCGCGGTCGTCGAGCTGCGCGGCCTGCGCCCGGGCGATCTCGGCTGGGTGGTGCAGCGCCACGGAGAGACCTACGCCCGCGAGCATGGCTGGACGATGGCCTTCGAGGCGCTGGTCGCGCGCATCATGGCCGACTACCTCGAGCAGCATCGTCCCGGCCGGGAGAACGCCTGGATCGCCGAGGTGGATGGGCAGCGTGCGGGCTGCGTCCTGTGCGTGCGCAAGGATGACGAGACCGCCCAGCTGCGTGTCCTGCTCGTCGAGGCCTGGGCGCGCGGCCACGGGCTCGGAGCGCGCTTGGTCGACGAATGCGTCCGCTTCGCGCGCGGCTGCGGCTACCGCAAGCTGGTGCTGTGGACGAACGACGTGCTCGGGTCGGCACGCCGGATCTACCAGGCGGCGGGCTTCGTGCTGGTCAGCGAGGAGCGACATCACAGCTTCGGCAAGGACCTCGTCGGCCAGTACTGGGAGCTTCGGCTGTAGGCACCGCGCCGGCTGACATCTGCTCGTCCGCGCAGGGAAGGCACAATCGCGCGCATGTCTTCCCTCTCTCCTACTGCTGTCGGGCCGCTGGCCGCCATCGACCTGGGCTCCAACAGCTTCCGCCTCGAGATCGGGCAGGTGCAGGACGGACGCTACCGTCGCCATCTCTACCTGAAGGAGACGGTGCGCCTGGGCGCCGGACTCGACGTCGACGGCATGCTCACCGAGGAAGCCACCGAACGCGGCCTCAAGTGCCTGGCGACCTTCGCGCAGACGCTCAACGCCTCGGCGCCGATGCAGGTGCGCGCAGTCGCGACGCAGACGCTGCGCGAGGCGCGCAATCGCGACAAGTTCCTCGTGCGCGCCGAGGAGGCGCTCGGGCATCCGATCGAGGTGATCTCCGGCCGCGAAGAGGCGCGCCTGATCTACGCGGGCGTGGCCTTCCTGCAGCCCTCTGCCAAGCCACGGCTGGTGATCGACATCGGCGGACGCTCCACCGAGATGATCCTGGGCGACGGCCGCGCGCCCCGCGTGGCCGAGTCGTTCCAGGTCGGCTGCGTGAGCCTGTCGATGCGCTATTTCCCCGACGGCCGCTACACGCGCGCCGCGTTCCGCGCGGCCCAGGTGGCGGCGGGCGCCGAGCTCGAGGAGGCCCTGGTGCCGTTCGCGCGCCGCCACTGGCGCGAGGCGCTGGGCTCGTCGGGCACGGCCGGCGCCGTCGCCGACGTCCTGAAGGCGAGCGGCAAGACCGACGGCCGCATCACGGCCGACGGCCTGCGCTGGCTGATCGAGCGCTGCATCGAGCTGGGCCACATCGACAAGCTCGACATCCCCGGCATGAAGCCCGAGCGGCGCGCAGTGATCGCGGGCGGCCTGGCCATCCTGTACACGATCTGCGCGCAGTTCGGCATCGACGAACTGGCGCCCGCCAAGGGCGCGCTGCGCCAGGGCGTCATCGTCGACCTGTCCGAGCGCCTGGCCGCGGGCGCGCAGGCGAGCGGCCACGACCTGCGCGACACGACGATCGCCGACCTGCAGCGCCGCTTCCATGTCGATGTCGCCCAGGCCGAACGCGTGGCAAGGACGGCACAAGGATTCTTCGACAGCACCTGGCCGCGCACGGACGCCGAGATGCGCCAGGAACTGCGCTGGGCGGCCGCACTGCACGAGGTCGGCCTGATGGTGTCGCACCACGACCACCACCGCCACAGCGCCTACCTCGTATCGCACGTCGACGCGCCCGGCTTCTCGCAGAGCCAGCAGCGCCGGCTCGGCGAACTGGTGCTCGGCCAGCGGGGCGGCCTGCGCAAGATCGAGGCGGGGCTCGCGCGCGAACCGACCGCGTGGCAGGTGCTGTGTCTGCGGCTGGCGGTGATCGTGTGCCACGCCCGGGGCGAGGTCGATGCGCGAGGCCTCAAGCTCGCGCGCGTGGGCTCGGGCGCGCGCCTGGCGTTCTCGCCGCAGTGGGCCGAGGAGCATCCGCGGACGGCGTACCTGCTTCGTGAGGAAGCGGATCTGTGGGCACGCCAAGGGGTACTGCTGCTGACCCTCGGTTGAGCGCATTGACGGCCTGATGCAGAACGCCCGGCATGCCGGGCGTTTTCCTTGGCACGTCCCCTGTTCCGTAGGGCGGGTTAGCCGCAGGCGTAACCCGCCGTTCGGTGGCGTCGCGACATGCCGGCATGGCGGGTTACGCCTGCGGCTAACCCGCCCTACACCGTGACGCGACGGCGTGCCCCCAAAAGCAAAACGCCCGAGCTAGAAAACTAGCTCGGGCGGTTGCTTTGATATTAGCCTGACAATGTCCTACTTTCACACGGGAACCCGCACTATCATCGGCGC
>DATCRO010000023.1:0-7675 GCA_036569025.1 Burkholderiaceae bacterium | reverse complement strand
TGCTGATGCTGCTGGCGTGGTGCAGCCAGGACTCGTGCCGCGACGTCAAGCGCGCCTACGGCTCGTACAGCGCGGAATACCGGCAATGCAAGGCGCGTTCGGCCGCGGGAACGGGCGCGTATTACGGCACCGGCGGCGCCTGGGGCGGGTATTCGTCCGGTGGCGGCGGGCACAAATGAGCCCGCACGCTCCTCCCGTCGCTGCCCCCCGAGGGGGAGCTCGGTTCGGCTCGGATGCGATCCTCGCTTCCCGAGAGCTTGATTGGGCGGCTGACCTCGTCAGCACGCCTTGAATGACGTGACAGACGAAGCAAGGAGAACGAGATGAACACACCCGAATGGCTTCACCCCGAGGTGATCGGCGGCACGGTCCTGTACGCCGTGATCGGCGTCGTCGTGCTGTGGCTGGCCTTCATCATCATCGACTGGATCACGCCCTACAAGCTGTGGGAGCAGATCGTCGAGGAGAAGAACCTGGCGCTGGCCGTCATGGTCGGCTCGATGTTCATCGCGCTGGGCCTGATCATCGCCGCCGCGATCCACGGTTGATGCGCCTGCGTTCCCTGAAGGCCGACGGCGGCGCCGCGCCGCGCGTCGGCGCGGGCGAGCTCGCGCTGCTCGCCTCCGTCTTCGTCGTGGCCGCGTGCGGCCTCGTGTACGAGCTGTGCGCCGGCGCGCTCGCGAGCTACCTGCTCGGCGACTCGGTGCTGCAGTTCTCCACCGTGATCGGCACCTACCTGTTCGCGATGGGGCTGGGCTCCTGGGCCTCGCGCCATGTGCGCGAGAACCTGGCCGGCATGTTCGTGCGCGTCGAGCTGATCGTGGGCGTCATCGGCGGCCTCATGCCGGCCGCGCTGTTCGCGGCGCACGCCACGCTGCCGGCGGCCAGCATGGTCTCGTTCAAGGTGCTGCTGTACGGGCTGGTGACGATCGTGGGCATCGGCGTGGGGCTCGAGATCCCCATCGTCATGCGGCTGCTCGACCGCCACCTGAAGGGCCGCGACACGCTGTCCACGCTGGTCTCGCAGGTGCTCACCTTCGACTACCTCGGCTCGCTGGTGGTCTCGGTGGCGTTCCCGCTGCTGCTGGTGCCGCACCTGGGGATCGTGCGCTCGGGCGTGTTCTTCGGGCTGCTCAACACGCTGGTGGCGATCTGGTCGATGTGGCTGTTCCGCGCCGAGATCCCGCGCTGGAAGTGGCTGGGTGCGCAGTGCGGCGCGATCTTCGCGCTGCTGGTGGCCGCGATGGCCGCGGGCGACCTGCTGACCACGTGGTCGGAGGACCAGTTCTACGGCCCGGGCGTGGTCTATCACGAGTCCACGCCCTACCAGCGCATCGTCGTCACCTCGCAGTCGGGCACGCTGCGGCTGTTCCTCAACGGCAACCTGCAGTTCAACTCCAAGGACGAGTACCGGTACCACGAGGCGCTGGTGCACCCGGCGATGGCCGGCTACGGCGCGCCGCGGCGCGTGCTGGTGCTGGGCGGCGGCGACGGACTGGCGATCCGCGAGATCCTCAAGTACCCGTCGGTCGAACAGGTCACGCAGATCGAGCTCGACCCGGCGATGACCAGGCTGTTCACGCACGACCCGACGCTGGCGGCGCTGAACCAGCACTCGCTGACCTCGCCCAAGGTGCGCATCGTCAACGCCGACGCGTTCGCATGGCTGGAGCAGCACGACGACCAGTTCGACGTGATCGTGGTCGACTTCCCCGACCCCAGCAACTACGCGCTCGGCAAGCTCTACTCCACCAGCTTCTACGAGCTGGTCGACCAGCACCTGGCCGCGGCCGGCTACGCGGTCGTCCAGACGACCTCGCCGCTGATCGCGCGGCGCAGCTTCTGGACGGTGGCCACCACGCTGGAGACGGTGGGCCTGCACGTGGTGCCCTATCACGTGCACGTGCCCAGCTTCGGCGAATGGGGCTTCCTCATCGCCAGCCACCGGCCGTGGGTGCTGCCCCGCGCGCTGCCGACGGGCATGCGCTTCCTCACGCTGCCGGGCATGCAGGCGCTGCTCGATTTCCCGCCGGACATGTCGCGCGTGCCGACCGAGCCGAACCGCCTCTCGAACCAGACGCTCGTGCGCACCTTCGAAGAAGAGTGGGGCAAGGTCCATGACTGAGACCTCGCGGCGCGCCTTCCTGGGCGCCGCGCTGGCCGCCCCGGCCATCCTCACCGGCTGCGCCAAGCCCGAGGACTGGCGCACGCGCGTCGAGGGCCGCTGGGTCGGCGACAACAGCGCGCTGGGCCATCGCGTGCGCGATCGCGCACGGGACGCGGCCGCGCACCCGCCCGCGGGCGCGCGCGAGCGGCGCTGCGACGTGCTCATAGTGGGCTCGGGCATCGCGGGGCTGTCGGCGGCGCGCACGTTGCAGCGCGCGGGCATCACCGACTTCGCGGTGCTGGAGCTCGAGGACGAGCCAGGCGGCAACAGCCGCGGCCACGCGATGCAAGGCCTGCGCTGCCCGATCGGTGCGCACTACCTGCCGCTGCCCGGGCCCGAGGCCGGCGACATCCAGGACTGGCTGGTCGGGATCGGGCTCGCGAAGTCCACCGCCGCCGGCCTGAAGTGGGACGAGCGCCACCTGTGCCACAGCCCGCAGGAGCGCCTCTACATCAACGGCCGCTGGCAGGACGGCATGTTGCCGCTGGTGCCGCGCGACTCGGCGACGCAGGCGCAGTACCGCCTTCTCGCCAAGGTCATCGCCGACATGGGCCGCCTCGGCTTCGCGTTGCCAACCGCCCGCGGCCCGTGGACGCCCACCCATGCCGCGCTCGACGCGGCGCCCGCCGCGCGATGGCTGCGCGAACAGGGCCTGCACGACCCGCTGCTGCTCACCTACCTCGACTATTGCTGCCGCGACGACTACGGCGCCGGCATCGCCACCGTCTCGGCCTGGGCGCTGGTGCACTACTTCGCCAGCCGCCACGGCTTCAGCGCGCCCGGCGACGACTCGAACGACCGCGACCCGGTGCTCACCTGGCCCGACGGCAACGCACCGCTCGCGCGGGCGCTGCGCCAGCCGTACGCCGACCGCGTCCACACGGGCCGCGCGGTGTTCCGCGTCGACGAGGGGCTGGGCGGCGTCGAGGCCTGGGCGTTCGCGGGCGACGAGGTCGAGCACTGGAGCGCCAGGCACCTGGTCATGGCGACGCCGATCTTCATCGCCGCGCACGTGCTGCGCGCGCCGCCGGCGGCGCTCGTCGAAGCTGCGAAGGCCCAGCGCCGCGCCCCGTGGATGGTGGCCAACCTGCGGCTGGACGCGCTGCCGCTGGATCGCGTCGGCGCGCCGCTGTCCTGGGACAACGCGATCCACGGCAGCCCGTCGCTGGGTTACGTCGATGCGCAGCACCAGAGCCTCGCGCGCGTCGTCGGGCCGCGCCTGCTGACCGCCTACTGGGCCTTCCCCGACACCGACCGCAAGCGCCTGCTGCAGATGTCGTGGCAGGACGCGACCCAGTTGGTCGTCGACGACCTGCGCGCCGTGCATCCGGACCTGTCCGATCGCCTGCTGCAGGTGGACGCCGTGCGCCATGGCCACGCCATGGCCATCCCCACGCCGGGCCTGCGCTCGAGCCCGGCGCTTGCCGCGGTGCCAGCGAGCGCCGCGCGCGTGAGCTTCGCGCATGCCGACCTGTCGGCCTATTCGGTGTTCGAGGAGGCGTTCACGCGCGGCGAGGACGCCGGGCAGCGCGTGGCGCGCGCCCTTCGCGGCCGCTGAACACGCGCTTGCCGCGGGAACTTGCCCGCGCGGGCGGGATCGCATGTCCGTCACAATACGCCGTGATCCGCGCGCGCGCACTGTCGAGCACGCCCCTGGACACCCCGCCGTTTCCCGCGGCTCCGCGCTGGCGGAGCCTCGCTTCGGCTTCCCGACAAAGAATTCCCCGATGACCACCCGCTCCTGCACCGCCCGCCTGCTTCCTCCCGCCCTCGCCGCCGCGATCCTCCTCGCCGCGGCCGGCTCCGCCACCGCCGCCACGCATGCGAAGCCCAAGGCCAAGCCGCACGCCGCGGCCCGCAAGGCGGCCGAGTCCACCGAACCCGCGATGACGACCGACGCCAACGGGCGCTCGGTGCCGGTGCTGGCCAGCAAGGCGTGGGTCCTGATGGACTTCGACTCGGGGCAGATCCTGGCGTCGTCCAACGCCGACGAGCCGCTGCCGCCCGCGTCGCTCACGAAGATGATGACAAGCTACCTCGTGGAGCAGGGCCTCAAGAGCGGCAAGCTCAAGCCCACCGAGATGGTCACGATGAGCCTGAGCGCCTGGTGCAAGGGCGGCAAGGAAGGCGACAGCTGCATGTTCGTGCCGCTGAACTCGCAGGCCTCGCTGATGGACATGCTGCGCGGCGTCGTCATCGACAGCGGCAACGACGCCTCCAAGGCGCTGGCCGAGCACATCGGCGGCTCCGAATCGGGCTTCGTGGCCATGATGAACGCCGAAGCCGCCAAGCTGGGCATGACGCATACCCACTTCGAGAATTCGGCCGGCCTGCCCGACCCGAACCACAAGGCGTCGGCACGCGACCTTGCCGTGCTGGCGCAGGCGATCATCCGCAACAGCGCCGAGTACTACCCGATCTACGCGGAGCACGAGTTCACGTTCAACGGCATCAAGCAGGGCAACCGCAATGCGCTGCTGTACACGGATCCGACCGTCGATGGCCTCAAGACCGGCCATACCGAGGAAGCCGGCTACTGCCTGACGGCCTCGGCCAAGCGCAACGGCTTGCGCCTGATCTCGGTGATCATGAACGCCGACAGCGCCCAGGCGCGCGCCGACCAGACGCGCGTGCTGTTCAACTGGGGCTACGCCAATTTCGAGCAGGCGACGCCCGTCAAGGCCGACGCGACGCTGGCCACCGCCAAGGTGACGTATGGCATGGTGCCCACCGTGGCCGTCGGCGTCCCGAAGGCCTGGACGCTGCTGGTGCCCAAGGGCCAGGCCGGCGCCGTGCAGACGGCGGTCACGCTCAACCCGACGCTCGAGGCGCCGATCGCCAAGGGCGCCGTGGTCGGCAAGGTCGTGGCCACGGCCAACGGCAAGCCGCTGGGCGAGACGCCGGTCGTCGCGCTGGCCGCGGTGGAACGCGCCGGCTTCTTCCAGCGCCTGGGCCAGCGCATCACGGGCCTGTTCTCGAGGCAATGAGTCGAACGGGCATCGCCGGCCTCGCGTTCAGCGGCCGGCGACGCGGAAGTCGAAGCGTACCGAGAGCCGGTTGTCGGCGACGCGCACCGAGTCGATGCGCAGCGCCTGCACGTCGACCTGGAGCGGGCTGTCCGCGCCCTGGAGCATCGAGCGGACGGCCTTGAGGACGTCCAGCTCGAAGGCCGCCGGCAGCGTCGGCACCAGCCCGGAGTTCAGCACGATGCGCATGTTCGCGTCGCCGACGTCCTCGATGCGGATGTCCGACAGGCGCACGGTCGTGCCCTGCGCGCTCGGCACGCCGGAGACCGTCGCCCACGATGCGAGGTCGACGCCGGCGCAGCTGTCGCCCAGGTCCATGCCGACGCGCGCGCTCAGGTGCGAGCGGATGACGACGCGGCCGCCCGTCAGCGCGACGGCGGCGTTGTCGAGGTACGCGCTGCAGGCGCCGCGCTGGATGTAGAAGCGGCCGTTGTCCTTGAACAGCGATTCGACGACCAGCTTCTGGACGGCAGACTGTTCGAGGACGATCTCGGCGCCGCGGGCGGGCGCGCTGCAAAGGAACGTCGCGGCCGCCAGGGCTGCGCAGGAGTGTGGGAGTCGCATCGCGCCAGCCTAGCACCGGCCCGCTGCGCAAGGATTGCTGCAGGCCGTGTCGAGCTCATGGCCGGCTCGACCTAACGAGTCGTTACATCGGCGCCCGGAAGAAACAGCCTGCGGCCGACGTTCTCCCTTCGACGAGGCACGACGCATCGACGCGTCGACACATGTCGTGACTCGGTGTGCAGAAAGGAAATGGGAACGTGGATTGCCAAATCCCACGTCGAGCCCGGCTCGACGTTGTGGCGCTGCCCCGGTCGGAACCACTCATCCGAGAAGGACCAGCAATGCTTCAACGATGCGCGCTCCGGCAGACGCAGGGTCACGGGCACCGCCGATTCCGCTTCGCACACGGGCGCCCGGCGGGCCCTCCCCGTGACCTCTTCAAACGACTTCAAGAAGGAGTGAGTCCATGACTCGACATCAATCGCGCGTGCTCGACGCGCTCGCGGCGGCGGCCGCGCTGGCCTGCGCCGGCCATGCTTTCGCGCAGAGCAACGAGACCTACAACCCGAACGCCTACATCCTGCTCAATGGCAGCGCGGTCAAGCCCGATTCCAAGTATCCGGAGGACAAGACCGGCTGGGGCGGCGGCCTGAAGGTGGGCATCCCGCTGAACCCGAGCTGGGACCTGCAGGTCGGCGGCAACTACGCCGCGTCGACCGACCACGGCGCCAACTTCCACCAGACGCTCGCGGGCGTCGATGCGCTGTACCTGTTCACGCCGGGCGGCTTCCGTCCGTTCGTGCTGTTCGGCGCGGGCGCCGCGCGCGACCACTTCGGCGACGGCGTCAACGGCACGTTCAAGAAGACGGCGCCCTACGTCGACGCCGGCCTAGGCTTCCAGTACAAGTTCACCCCGACGCTGGGCATGCAGGCCGACATCCGCGAGGTCGGCACGTTCTACTCCAGCCGCGTTCAGCCGTTCGACATGAAGCACACGGCCAACACGTACGCCAACGTGGGCCTGACCTGGGCCTTCGGCGGCCCGCCGGCGCCCGAGCCGGTGCCGGTGGCGACCACCACGCGCACCGTCGAGACCACCACCGTCACCACGCCGCCGCCCCCGCCGCCGCCGCCGGCTCCGCTGCCCCCGCCGCCGCCGGTCATGAAGAAGTACACGCTGTCGGCCAGCGAGCTGTTCGGCTTCGACAGCGCCAAGCTGGGCCCGAACCAGCCCAAGCTCGACGAAGTGGCCGCCACGATGAACGCCAACGCCGACATCGCCAGCGTCACCATCGTCGGCTACACCGACCGCCTGGGCAGCAAGCAGTACAACCAGCAACTGTCCGAGAAGCGCGCCAACGCGGTCAAGGCCTACCTCGAGGGCAAGGGCGTCGCCGGCAACCGCCTGACCGCGGTCGGCAAGGGCGAGGCCGATCCGGTCGTCGAGTGCAAGGACGAGAAGAAGAAGGCCGCGCTGATCAAGTGCCTGGAACCGAACCGCCGCGTCGAGATCGAGCCGGTCACCTTCACCAAGCAGGTGAACTGACCCCGCGTCGTCCTGAAAGCGAAGCCCGCCCGCAGCGATGCCGGCGGGCTTTTTCGATCTGCCGGTGTCAGGTCTTGAAAGTTGCGGTGTCAGGTCTTGAATCGTGCAGTCGAGTGCACGATTCAAGACCTGACACCGGCTGGAATGGGTGTTTCCCCGCTGCCCACGGCGCGCGGCCGGCCGCAGGATCGCGGGCGTCACAAGACAGGAGACGCTCGATGAACAGCATCACCGCGCCCTCGCAGGGGCAGCCGGGCCAGGTCGACGCGGTCGCCGACGCGGTCTACCGCAAGGTCGCCTGGCGCCTCATCCCGCTGCTGTTCCTGTGCTACATCGCGGCCTATCTCGATCGCGTCAACGTGGGCTTCGCGAAGCTGCAGATGCAGCAGGCGCTGCAGTTCAGCGACTCGGTCTACGGCTTCGGCGCGGGCA
>DATCRO010000022.1:0-2463 GCA_036569025.1 Burkholderiaceae bacterium | reverse complement strand
GTCCTGCATGTAGCGGATCTGCCGGCGCTCGTCGGGCGTCAGCACGCCGTCACGATTGGCCCGCCATTCCACATGGCGGATGTTGCGCTGCTGCTCGAGCAGGTAAGCGGCTTCACGGGGTGTGATGCTGCCGTTGGCCTGGCCTTCGCGGATGCGCTGTTCCTGCTCGGCGCTGCGCTGCTGCTCGCGCCAGGCGGCGCGGGAATAGCCGTTGGCGTCGTGGCGCTGCTGGTCGTACTGCTGCTGATCGTCGTAGCGCGGCTGGTCGTAGGTGCCCTGGGCGAAGGCCGCGCTCGAGGCGAGGGCCATGCCGGCGATGACGAGCAGATGGCGGTTGGACATGTCAGACTCCTTATTCAAGAGGGCTGGCAGCTCGACCGCTGATGGAACTTTTCCTTCGACGCTCGCGCAGGCGCCGCCAGCCGGCGTACAACCTGCACAATCGAGCCACCTTTCCCTGGATTCGCCGGAACGTGCCGGCTTGTCCCTGAACCAGCAAACCAGGAGCCCGCCGTGATCACACGCGAACCGACGATCGAACGACTGGCCATTGCCGAGGGCCTGCTGCTGGCGCCGTTCGGCCTGACCGAGACGAACCTCGCGGCGACCCTGGCCGCGATGGGCGAACACCGCATCGACGACGCCGACCTCTATTTCCAGACCACCCGCCACGAGGGCTGGAGCCTGGAGGAAGGCATCGTCAAGAGCGGCAGCTTCTCGATCGACCAGGGCGTGGGCGTGCGCGCCGTCGCCGGCGAGAAGACGGCGTTCGCGTACTCCGACGACATCTCCGCGAGCTCGCTGATGGACGCCGCGCGCACCGTGCGCGCCATCGCCGCCGCGGGCCAGAGCAAGCGCGTCAAGCTGCAGGGCAAGACCAAGATCTCCGGCAGCCGCCTGCTGTACGGCACGGGCGACCCGATCGCCACGCTCGACTCCACGCAGAAGGTGGCGCTGCTGGAGCGCATCGAGAAGATGGCGCGCGCCCGCGACCCGCGCATCGTGCAGGTGATGGCCGGCCTGGCCGCCGAGCATGACGTCGTGCTGATCGCGCGCGCCGACGGCACGCGCGCCGCCGACGTGCGGCCGCTGGTGCGCCTGTCGATCACCGTCATCGCCGAACAGAACGGGCGCCGCGAGACGGGCTCGGGCGGCGGCGGCGGCCGCTTCGGCCTCGGCTACTTCACCGAGCAGATCCTGTCCAGGTACGTCGACCAGGCCGTCAACGCGGCGCTGACGAACCTCGAGTCGCGGCCGGCGCCGGCCGGCCAGATGACCGTGGTGCTGGGCCCGGGCTGGCCCGGCGTGCTGCTGCACGAGGCGGTGGGCCATGGCCTCGAAGGCGACTTCAACCGCAAGGGCTCCAGCACGTTCGCCGGCCGCATCGGCAAGCGCGTGGCGGCCAAGGGCGTCACGGTGCTGGACGACGGCACCATCGCCGACCGCCGCGGCTCGCTCAACGTCGACGACGAGGGCAACCCGAGCCAGCGCAACGTGCTGATCGAGGACGGCATCCTGCGCGGCTACATCCAGGACTCGCTCAACGCGCGCCTGATGGGCGTCAAGCCCACTGGCAACGGCCGCCGCGAAAGCTACGCGCACACGCCGATGCCGCGCATGACCAACACCTACATGCTGGGCGGCGACACGCCGCGCGAGGAGATCGTCGCGTCGATCAAGCGCGGCCTGTACGCCACCAACTTCGGCGGCGGCCAGGTCGACATCACCAGCGGCAAGTTCGTGTTCTCGGCGAGCGAGGCCTACTGGGTCGAGAACGGCAAGATCCAGTACCCGGTCAAGGGCGCCACGCTGATCGGCAACGGCCCGGACGCGCTGACGCGCATCTCGATGATCGGCAACGACATGGAGCTCGACTCCGGCGTGGGCGTCTGCGGCAAGGAAGGCCAGAGCGTGCCGGTGGGCGTGGGCCAGCCCACGCTGCGCATCGACGGCCTGGTGGTGGGCGGCACCGCATGAGGCGTGGATCCTGCGACTTCGCGCAGGATGACTCAGAGGGTGTTGTCATCCTGCGCAAAGTCGCAGGATCCACCCCGGCTGAAGCGCCCCTTGCCACCGCGCGAAGCCACGTGGCTCGCCCGCCGTGCTACATTCGAATCTCCATGAACGTCTCGCGCTTCTTCTTTTCGTACTTTTGGTTCTCGCCCCGTCAGGTGGCTCGAGAAGCGATCGCGCGCAAGTAAGCAGCGAAGGACCTTCGAAAGACCGCCGGCCCACCCGGCGGTTTTTTTTCGCCGGTGCCGGCACCCTGCAATCGCCAGACTCACGAGAAGACCCGGAGCAGATGATGAGCAATGCCAAGCCGACGCCCGAAGCGCGCCACACGCTGTCGCTGAGCGAGCGCACCAGCGACACCGACGACCAGCGCATCCGCGACGTCACCCCGCTGCCCCCGCCCGAGCACCTGATCCGCTTCTTCCCGATCGCGGGCACGCCGGTGGAGAC
>DATCRO010000021.1:0-2589 GCA_036569025.1 Burkholderiaceae bacterium | reverse complement strand
CGTCGCGAGAGCGGCGAGAAGCATGGACTTTTCAGCGGCGGCGACGAACTCGTAGTGGGCGCTACGCGAGAGGAGCCGCCGCTGAAAAGGCCCCGCTTATCGCCGTTCGCAGCAGGCGCCTTCTGCCGCGCAGACTCCTAGCTCGACAGCGGCAGGTGCAGCGTCGCGCAGAGCCCGCCCCCCTGGCGTGCGGCCAGCTCCAGCCGTCCGCCGTGGCGTTCGGCGAGCGCGCGCGTGATGTAGAGCCCGAGGCCCAGGCCGGCGCGGCGGCCGCTGTCCGATTCGTTGCCGGACCAGCGCAGGAACGGCGTGCCCGCGCTGGCGAGCTGCTCGGCGCTGAGCCCCGGCCCGCGGTCCATCACGGTCACGCAGACGTTGGCCGGGCCGGTCGTCACCTCCACCTCCACCGCGCCCTGGCCGCCGCCATGGCGGATCGCGTTCTCGATCAGGTTCTCCACCATGCGGCGGAACGCGGCCGGCGGGCACGGCGTCGTCGCCGACGTGCCGGAGAGCGCGACCTCGGGGCCGCCGGGCGGCAGGTCGTCGACGATGGCCTGCACCAGCGCGAAGGCGTCGATGCGTCCCGCGCCGCCGGGCGCGCTGGGCGCGGGCGGGCGGAACAGCGCGAGCAGGCCCTCGATCAGCTCGTCCATCTGCCGCACGTCGTCGATCGCGCTGCGCGCCGCCGGGTGCGCCTCGAGTTCGGACAGCCGCATGCGCAGGCGCGTCAAAGGCGTGCGCAGGTCGTGCGAGACGGTGGCCAGCATCAGGCGCTGGGTGTCGAAGTCGCTCTTGAGCTGGCGTGACAGGTCGTTGAACACGCGCGCCGTCTCGCGCACCTCGCGCGTGCCGCGTTCCTCGTCGAGCTGCGGCGGCGCGACGGCGATGCCCATGCCCGCGGTCGGCGACACCGACTGCCCGAGCCGCCGCGCGGCGTCGGCGAGGCGCCGCATCGGCTGCGACAGCGCGCGCGCCGCGACCCAGGCGGCCAGCGCCACGGTGATGATCTTGATGACGGCGTCCAGGCCGATCGACAGCCACGGCGGCTGGCGCGGGTGCGGCCGGTCGGGCCAGCCCTTGCCGGGCGGCAGCGCCGGCGGCGGCGCGGTGCTGCCCGGCAGGGGATGCATCGACTGGCGGATCGGCGGCGTGTCGCGCCACGGCGGCTGCGGCGCGGTCGCGCGGAACACCTCGAACGCCAGCCACGAGCTGACCGAGAACGCCACGAGCAGCAGCAGGAAGATGCGTGCGAACAGCGTGTCGAACTTCTTGAGCTTCACGGCCGGCCAGCGGGGTCAATAGTGGATGGCGCGCGGCGCGCCGCCGCCCACGGCGATGGCGTCGCCGTTGATCGCGCGCGAGCGCGGCGAGCACAGGAAGGCGACGACGTCGGCCACCTCGCGGGCGTCGACGAGATGGTGGATGCTGTTGCCCTGCGCCATCTCGCGCTCGACGTCCGCGACGCTGCGTCCCGTCGCGGCGGCCTTCTGCGCGACCAGCGCCGCCGTGCGCTCGGTGCGGGTCGTGCCCGGGTGCACCACGGTCGCCTGGATGCCGGACGGACCCAGCTCGTCGGCCATGTTCTTGGTGAGCGCGGCCACCGCGATGTTGCGCATCGAGCCCACCGCGCTGCCGCTCTGGCGCGCGGCCAGGCCGCTGACGTTGACGATGCGGCCCCAGCCGGCGGCGCGCATGCCCGGCACGACCTCCCGCGCGCAGCGCACGTAGCCCATCACCTTGATGTCCATCTCGCGGTGGAAGGCCTCGGCGGCGATCTCCTCGAGCCTGGGAGGGTTCGCGTAGCCGGCCACCTCGGCGGCGGCGTTCACGAGGATGTCGATCGAGCCGCCCAGTTGCCTGGCGGCCGTGGCCACGGCCTGGCGCACCTGCTCGTCGCTGGTGGTGTCGGCGACGACGGCGATGACCTCGCCGCCCGTCTGCAACGCCAGTTCGGAGACGGCGTCCAGCAGCGTCTGCTCGTGGCGCGCGAGCAGCGCGACGTCGGCGCCCTCGAGCAGCAGCGCCCGCGCGACGGCCTTGCCGATCCCCTTGCTGCCGCCGGTGACCAGGGCGCGCTTGCCTTTGAGCTGCAGATCCATGTCGAACTTTCGTGGGTGTGGATAGGTGATTCTGACGCGGGCGGATCGTGCAGTCCGTCGCCATCGCGCAGGCACGCCAACCCCGTCGTCCTGCAGGCATGCCAACCCCGTCATCCTGCGCGAAGTCGCAGGATCCACGTCGGCGTACCGGGCGGCATCGTGGCCAGGCAAGGTGGATCCTGCGACTGCGCGCAGGATGACAGCCTTTCGGCGACGAAGGGCAATCGGCGGGCAGGGCGACGCGGGCGCGAGCCCGGCCGCCTATCATTGCCGGGCAACGTGATCCCCGTGTTGCTGTCGACTTCGCCGATCGCCATGTGCCTTGCCTGCCGTCGTTCGTCCGCCTCCCGCGCGCGGGGCCGCGCGTGAGGGCGTGGGCGCGCGCGGCGGCCCTGGCCATGCTGGCGCTGGCGCTGCAGGGCTGCGCGTCGCTGGCGGACCTGCAGAAGACGCCCGGCCATGCGCTGCCGGCCGCCGCCGACAGCCCGCT
>DATCRO010000020.1:0-10703 GCA_036569025.1 Burkholderiaceae bacterium | reverse complement strand
ATCCATTGCCGAAACCTTGCCGCGCAACTTTCAAGACCTGACCCCATGGTCGCATGGCTGATCGCGCAACTTTCAAGACCTGACCCCCCGTGTCGCACCCTGCGCGTCAGGCCTCGAGGCCGTCGATGCTGCGCGCGATGTCCTCGCGCACGGCCTTGGCCTCGTTGCCGCCGGTCCACTCGGGCGTGCCGCCGGCCAGCGCCCAGCGCCGGCCGGGCAGCGAGACCTTGGCCTTCCAGGCGAGCAGCTGCCCTTCCACGTGCCAGGTGGCTTCATAGCGGAACGACGTCTTGGTCTCCGCGTGCACGTGCGAGCCGGCGACGACACGCTTCAAGTCCCTGGCCTCCCCTGGATGAGCCGGCCATCCTCGCGGCCCGGCATGGCCGCGTCAATACCGCGCTTCAGGCGGCGATCATCGCACCACTGTCGAGGTCGATGACGGTGCCCGTGAGCGCACGCGCCTGCATCGCGAACAGGTAGGCCTGCGCGGTGTCGTCGGCGCTGGCCATGAAGCCCACCGGCAGCGTGGCCGCGAACTTCGCGGCGCGGGCCCGGCGGTCGTCGTCGCCGAGGGCGCCCCAGTTGGGCGTGTCCACAGGGCCCGGGCTGACGCCGTAGACGCGCAGCGGCGCGAGCTCGCGCGCGAGCTGCCGCACGGCGGCCTCGAGGCCGGCGTTGATGACGGTCTTGACGACGGTGTTGACCGCGATCCTGCGGCCCAGGATGCCGGTGGTCAGGCCGATGGAGCCGCCCGCGCGCAGGCGTGGCGCGGCGTGCTTGGCCACGAGCAGGCTGCCCTGCAGCTTGGTGGCGATGGCGTCGCGCGCGAGGTCGAAGTCGAGCGACGCGATCGGCGACGGGCCGACCACGCTGCCTGCCGTGACGACCACGTGGTCGAGCGCGCCGATGTCGCGCAGCAGCGCCGCCACCTGCGCCTCGTCGGCGATGTCGGCCTCGGCGAGCTGGAGCGGCAGGCCGCCGGCGGCCGCGGCCAGGCGCGCGCGGTCGCGCCCGATCGCGATCACGCGCGCGCCGAGCGCGTGCGCGCCGCGCGCGACGGCGAGGCCGATGCCGGAGCTGGCGCCGAACACGGCGATGGTCTGGTTGGCGAGGGACGAGGTCATGGTGTTCTCCGTGAGACGGGTTGCGATGGCAGCACTTTGATCTGTTCCACGGTGGAACGGAATCCGTCAAAATCGATAACCAGCTTTTCCAGAAAGTTGAAGTCCAGACATGACGACCCAGTTGCAGGACATGGATCTGTTCGTGCGCGCCGTCGCGGCGGGGAGCCTGTCGGCCGCGGGGCGCGAACTCGGCCTTTCGCCGGCCGTGGCGAGCAAGCGCCTCGCACGGCTGGAGGGGCGGCTGGGCGCGCGGCTGCTGCAGCGCAGCTCGCGCCGCCTGAGCCTGACCGACAACGGCGCGCTGTACCTCGAGCGCTGCCAGGCGATCCTGGCCGAGGTGGCCGAGGCCGAGGACCTGCTGGGCGGCGACGACGCGCAGGTGCGCGGCACGCTGCGGGTGTCGGCCACCTCGGGACTGGGCCGGCGCTGGGTCGGGCCCGTCGTCGCGGCGTTCGCGGCGCGGCATCCGCAGGTCGCGGTGCAACTGTCGCTGACCGACCGCGTCGTCGACCTGGTCGAGGCTGGCCTGGACTGCGCGGTGCGCGTCGGGCCGCTGGCCGACGATCGCCTGATCGCGCGCAAGCTGGCCGACAACCGCCGCGTGGTGTGCGCCGCGCCCGCATACCTCAGGACGTATGGCGTGCCGAACACTCCGGCCGATCTCGCGCGCCACGCGTGCCTGGTGCTGGCCACCGGCAACGCGATGCACGCCGACTGGCGCTTCCGCCCGCCGCACGGCGCGGCCACGCACGTGCGCGTGCGCGGCCGGCTCGCGTCCGACAACGGCCAGCAGGTGCACGACTGGATGCTCGCCGGCCACGGCCTCGCGCGCCGCTCGTTCTGGGATGTCGCCGATGACCTCGCGAGCGGTCGCCTCGTGGAGGTGTTGCGCGACTGGAGCGACGAGGACGCGCCGATCTCGGTGATCTACGCGTCCCGCCGCCACCTGCCGCGGCGCACACGGCTGTTCATCGATGCGCTGGCGGCGCATTTCGCGCAGGCGTCAACGGGCTGAGCGGCGTCGCCGGCGCGCTAGTGTCGTGATTGAGAAGTTCGTTGAAGAATCCCCTCGAAAACGCCCGTGGCCGTCGTTGCCGTGCTCGCGAGGCATTGAGCCTCGCTCCGCGCGCCGCCTAGTCCACAGACGTTTGCGAGAGGATTCGGCAACGTTTCCTCTGCGCTCGCGACCCATTCAACGAACTTCCCAATCACGACACTAGGCCCGCTCCCGCACCAGCTTGTCGATCAGCGCCAGCAACGCATCGATGCGTGCGGGCTTGGTCATGTGCGCGTCGAAGCCGGCCTCGAACGCGAGGCGGCGGGTCTCATGGCCGCTGAGCGCGGTGAGCGCGACCAGCACGGGGATGCGCGCGCGGGGCGCGAGGCGGATGGCGCGGGCGGCGCCGTAGCCATCGAGCACGGGCATGTCGATGTCCAGCACGATGACGTCCGGCTCGAACTGGCGGCCGACGTCGAGCGCCTGGCGGCCGTCGTAGGCGCGGGCGGTCTCGTGCCCATGCGCTTCCAGCAGCCGGCTCAGCGAGTCGACGCTGTCGGGGTGGTCGTCCACCACGAGGATCTTCATTGGAACCGGGCCTCTCTCGAAGGAAGCCTCCCGTGACGGTCTTGGTGTTTGCGGACCATCCTAGCGAGGATCGCCGCGCGGCCATGGCCGGGTTCACCCGGCGTTGTGGCCGCCCTACCGCACGAGGACCCGGGGAAAGTGTGACGCGTTGAAACCTGCGACGACGGAAACGTTTGCGCGGCCGCCGACGCCGGCCCCGCTTCAGTCCGAGTCGTCCTCGCCCGCCAGCCGCGCCAGGTACTCGCCGCCGAGGCGGTAGTTCAGCCGGCCCGCGACGTGCTGCGCGTTCAGCGCACGGTAGAACGCCAGCGCGGGCTTGTTGCTGGCGCTGACATGCCAGTCCATGCGCGCGCAGCCGCGCTCGATCGCATGGCGCGCGACCCAGGCCATCAAGGCCTTGCCGATGCCGCGTCCCTGGCAGGCCTGGCGCACGTAGAGTTCCTTGAGCAGCATCTGGCCGCGCCGGCCGGGTGTCGGGTCGACCATCGAGTGGAACATCGCGATCGCCGCGAAGCCCACCACGTCGCCGCCGTCGTCGGACGCGACCACCAGGCGCACGGGCGAGTTCGGCGCCAGCAGGTTGTCCACGAGATTGGAGCGCACGTCGTCCATGGAGACGGGCGCGGCGTCGCTGTAGAAGACGCACATCTCGTGCATCAGGGAAATCAGGGCATCGTGCTGGTTCGCGGCCACGAAGTCGATGTGCATGCGCCTCCCCCGGGCAGCGGTGCGCAGGCGACCGGCTGGCCGCCTTTCTCAACCCGAGCTTAACCCGGGACTCGCCCCCGCACCTGACGCGACGCCACGGGCCAGGGCGCGACCCCGCAACGCCACGCCCAGCGCGACGACGAGCAGCGCCGCGCCCACGCCGAAGCTGGCATGCATCCCGCGCGCCACCGCGGCGGCGCCGGCGGTCGTGGCGTCCCCGGCCACCGCGGCGAACACCGCGCCCATCGCCGACGCGCCGGTGATCAGCCCGAGGTTGCGCGACAGGTTCAGCAGGCCGGACACGACGCCGCGCCGTCCCGCATCGGCGTCCGCCATCAGCGCCGTGTTGTTCGCCGGCTGGAAGCTCGCATAGCCGAGGGTCATCACGAGCAGCGCGCCGAGGTAGCCCGGTACGCCGGCCGCCGCCGGCACGAGCGCGAGCGCGATGGCGCCGGCCAGCATCGCCACCAGGCCGCCCAGCATCACCCGGGGCGCGCCCACCCGGTCGACGAGGCGCCCCGCGGGCGCTCCCGCGAGCGCCGACGCCAGCGGCCCGGCCGACAGCACCAGGCCCACGGTGGCCGGCGGCAGGCCCAGCGCGCGCGACAGATAGAACGGCCCGACGACCAGTGTCGTCATGATCACCGTGGCCACCAGCGTGCTGGCGGCCAGGCCGCTGGCCAGGCGCGGATCGCGGAACATCGCCGGCCGCACCAGCGGCGCCGCCGCCCGCACCTCGACCGCGACGAAGGCCATCGCCCCCACGGCGGCCACGGCCAGGAACTGCGGCAGGCGCGCCGTCATCGCGAGCGCGTAGGCCGCCAGGGTGAGGCCGAGGACGGCGGTGCCGGCGATGTCCAAGCGCGGCCGCGGGGCCGCGGCATTGCGCGGCGGCGCGGGCAGCCAGCGCCGCGCCAGCCACAGGTTCAGCAGGCCGAGCGGCACGTTGACCAGGAAGATGCTGCGCCAGCCGAAGGCCGTCATCAGCGCGCCGCCCAGCGACGGTCCCAGCGTCGTGCCGATCGCCGACATCGTCCCGAGCAGACCCATCGCGCGGCCCGTGCGCTCCTTGGGGATCGTCTCGCCGACCAGCGCCACCGCCAGCGCGAGCATCGCCGCCGCGCCCACGCCCTGCAACGCGCGCGCCGCGACCAGCGCGCGCAGCGAGCCGGCCAGCCCGCATGCGAGCGACGCCGCGGCGAACAGCCCGATGCCCGCGACCAGCAGGCGGCGCCGCCCGAACAGGTCGCCGAGCCGGCCGGCGCCGACGATCAGCGACGTGATGGCCAGCAGGTACGCCAGCACGATCCACTGCACGTGCGCGAAGCCGGCGCCCAGCGCGTGCGCGAGCACCGGCAGCCCGGCGTTGGCGATGCTGGTGTCCAGCGAGGGCATCAGCATCGTCAGGCAAAGGCTGGCGAGGATCCAGCGCTGGCGCGCGGTGGCGGGAGCGGGGTGGGCGGTGGCGGTCATCGTCGTCCTTCGTGTCCGGAAGGCCAGCGTAGGACGATCGGAGCCATGGCGGAAGACGCACTGATTGCATTCGAACAGTGCACGCAACGCCATGTCATGGCAGGATGCGGCGATGGACCTGCCCGACCTGAACCTGCTCGCGACGCTGGACGTGCTGCTCGCCGAGGGCAACGTCGCCCGCGCCGCCGAGCGCCTGCGGCTCAGCCCGTCGGCGATGAGTCGCCAGCTCGCGCGCCTGCGCCTGGCCACCGGCGATCCGCTGCTGGTGCGTGCCGGCCGCGGCCTGGTGCCGACGCCGCGCGCCATCGAACTGCGCGAACGCGTCGGCGCGCTGGTGCAGGACGCCCGCGCCGCGCTCGGCCGGGCCGAGGCGCTGGACCTCGCACGGCTGCAGCGCACGTTCACGCTGCGCACGCGCGACGGCTTCGTCGAGAACTTCGGCGCCGCGCTGGTCGCCCGCGTGGCCGCAGAGGCGCCGGGCGCGCGGCTGCGCTTCGTGCCCAAGCCGGACAAGGACAACGCGCCGCTGCGCGACGGCAGCGTCGACCTGGAGACCGGCGTCGTCGGCCAGCGCACCGGTCCCGAGATGCGCGCGCAGGCGCTGCTGCGCGACCGCTTCGTCGGCGTCGTGCGCGCGGGCCACGCGCTCGCGCGCGGGCGCATGAGCGCGGCGCGCTACGCGAAGGCCGGGCACATCGTCGTCTCGCGCCGCGGCGACGAGCGCACCGGCATCGACGATGCGCTCGACGCGATGGGCCTGGCTCGGCGCGCCGTCGTCATCGTCGACGGCTTCGCGCCCGCGCTGGCGCTCGCGCGCGACACCGATCTCGTCGCGAGCGTCCCCGAGCGGCACACCGGCCGGCTGCGCGCGGGCATGCACACCTTCGACCTGCCGGTCGCGCTGCCGCCGTTCACGGTCTCGCTGCTGTGGCACCCGCGCCTGCACGCCGATGCGGCGCACCGCTGGCTGCGCGAGTGCGTGCGCGAGGTGTGCGCCGGCGAGGGCAACGCGCGCCGCCGCCGCCGGGCGTGATGCTCAGGCCAGGCCGGCCTTGTCCAGGCCGTAGGCCTTGTCCATCGCGCCCGGCGCGTTGCGGAAGGCGGCGTTGGCGCGGTTCCAGCCATTGATGGCCATGATCTCGAACGTGAGGTCGGAGATCTCCTTGTCGGAAAACTCCTTGCGCACGCTCTCGTAGAGCTCGTCGGGCACGCCGTGCTCGGGGATGCGCGTCAGCGCCTCGGTCCAGGCGAGTGCGGCGCGCTCGCGCGGCGAGAACAGCGGCGACTCGCGCCAGATGGCGACGTGGTGCACGCGCAGGTCGCGCTCGCCCTGGATCCTGGCCTGCTTGACGTGCATGTCCAGGCAGAAGGCGCAGCCGTTCATCTGCGAGGCGCGAATCTCGACGAGCGTGCGGATCGGCGTCTCGACCGCGCTGTCGTGCATGGCCATGCTGAAGTCGAGGAACTTCTTGAACAGGGTGGGCGATTGCTTGGAATAGTCGAGGCGGGCGGTCATGGCGTGCTCCTGGGTTGGGGTGAGTGGGGTGTCCACAACCTCCATGACGAAGCGGCGAAGGCGGTTGTGACACTCGCATGGAATTTTTTTGTGAGAGCGCGGCAGCCCGAGGGGTCTGGCCTCTCCTCATGACGCCGCCGGGATGCGACCATGCGCGAGGCTGCTTCGGGCGGCATGAGGCGAAGGCCTGACCCCGAACCCCGGCCGATGATCGGGGGTCAGGCCCTGGCCTCGAGATCGCAGCTGCGCATCGGCTGGCGGGAACGCCGTGGCGCGATCTCGAGCAGGGGCCAGTCCCCTCCGGCTGGCCCCCGTATGGAATTTTGTGAGAGCGAGGCAGCCCGAGGGGTCTGGCCTCTCCTCATGACGCCGCCGGGATGCGACCATGCGCGAGGCTGCTTCAGGCGGCACGAGGCGAAGGCCTGACCCCGAACCCCGGCCGATGATCGGGGGTCAGGCCCTGGCCTCGAGATCGCAGCTGCGCATCGGCTGGCGGGAAAGCCGTGGCGCGATCTCGAGGAGGGGCCAGGCCCCTCCGGCTGCCCCCCGTCGCTCTTTGCTCAGCGGGCCAGCGCGGCCGCGATGCGCGCCAGCTTGGCCGGGTTGCGCTGCGTGTGGATGCGCACCACGCGTTCGCCGTCGGTCTCGATCGCCTGGGCGGACTCCAGCGCGCCGTCGATGAAGCGCAGGATCCCCCATTGGCCGTTGAGCCGCGCGAGCTCCACGCGCATCGCGCCACGGTGGCGCAGGCTGGAGGCGAAGAACAGCTGCGCGATGCGCTGGCCGCCCGCCAGGTGGGCGAAGGCCGGCACCTGGCCGCCGCCGTCGCCGATGAGCTCGGCCTCGTCGTCGAGCAGGTCGCGGATGACCGAGAAATCCTGCCCGGTGATCGCGTCGGCGAAGCGCCGCAGCAGGCGCTCGTGCGTCGCGGGCGCGACCTCGTAGCGCGGGCGCGCCTCCTTGAGCTGCGTCTTCGCACGGCTGACCAGCTGCCGGCAGGCCGCCTCGGACTTGTCGATGATGCGCGCCACGTCGGCATAGTCGGCGTCGAACACCTCGCGCATGACGAACGCGGCGCGCGCCTCGGGCGACAGGCGCTCGAGGACCATCAGGAAGGCGAGCGACAGCTCGTCGGCGCGCTCCAGGATCTGCTCGGGCGAGCGCGGCGAGTCGGTCAGGTGCGGCTCGGGCAGCCACTGGCCGACGTAGTGCTCGCGCTGCACCTTGACGGCGCGGTAGCGGTCGATCGCCAGCCGGGTGGTGACGGTCACCAGCCAGCCGTCGGGGTTGTCGAGCGCGTCGCGCTCGGCCTCGTGCCAGCGCAGCCAGACGTCCTGCACGACCTCCTCGGCCTCGGCGAGCGAGCCCAGCATGCGGTAGGCGATGCCCTGCAGCCGGGGCCGCAGGCGGTTGAAGGTGAGGGTGGCGTTGTCCATGGTTCCACCATGACGTTCGAGGCGGGCGACTTGTGACGGCCGTGCGCGCAAGGAATGGCGAAATCTCCGGTGTCAGGTCTTGCCTTTCGCCTTGACAGGCAAGACCTGGCACCGCAAGTGGCACCGCAAGAGCGCGAGCCGGGCTACTTCGCCGCCTTCGCGCGCTTGACCACCGGCTTGCGCCGCGGCTGCGCGCGCTCCTCGGCGTGCTTGGCCGACGCGTTGACGAAGGTGTCGATCATCGACTCGTCGCGGCCGCGCGGCGAGCAGGTGGTGATGGTGCGGCACGGCGCGTCGGAGGCCTTCAGGTAGGCGTGCCCCATCTCGCTGTCGAAGTAGATCGAGTCGCCGGCGTGCAGCGTCAGCGGCGCGTAGAGCTCGGTGTGGAACTCGACCTCGCCTTCCAGCACGTAGGTGAATTCCTCGCCGGGGTGGCGGATGAGGTCGCCGAACTCCGCCTTGAATTCGGCCAGCGTGCGCGCGTGCAGTTCCACGTAGATGGGCGTCATGCGCTTGTTCAGGAGCTCGGTCGCGAGGTAGCTCTGGCTGTAGCTGCGCGTCTCCACGTGCTGGCCGTCGCCGGCGCGGTGCACCACGCGGCGCCCGCCATGCGTGGGCGCGCCGCCCGGGTGCGGCGTCGAATCGAGCAGTTCGGCCATGTCCAGGCCCAAGCCCTTGCTGATGGTCATGAGCTTGTCGTAGGACAGCGAGACCTGGCCCATCTCCAGCTTGGACAGCGTGGACACCGCCAGGCCCGTGCGGCCCGAGAGCTCGGCCAGCGTGAGCCCGGCGCGCTTGCGCATCGCGCGGATCGTGCCGCCGGGTCCGGGATTGGGCGCTTTCATGCCGCGACTCTATCAGCCGGGCTGGCGGAAAAGACATCCCCGGGAAAACGATAAAGTTTCCGAAACGGAAAAATCTTGGAAAAGAAGAAAATCGCGGATAGGATTTGAAAATGGCCCCGTCGCGACATCCAGGCGGGACGACCGGTTCATCTCCAACGAGGATTTCCATGAGCCCCTTCGCCAAGTCAGACCCCACCCGGGCGCCGCATGCGAATGTCCGCCTGACAGCGACGGCCCTGGCCGCCGCGTCGCTGTTCCCACTGGCCGCCTTCGCCCAGACGACGGCCCCTGCCGCCACCGCGAGCGCTCCTGCCGCCGCGGCCAGCGCCACCGACGCGACGCAGACGATCTACGTGACGGCCACCCGCCGCCGCGAGCCGGCGCGCGAGGTGCCGATGCAGGTCGACCGGCTGTCGGCCGACGACCTGGACAAGGGCGGCGCCAAGAACCTGAGCGACTACCTCGGCAGCCAGGCGGGCGTCGACGTCAAGACCAGCGGCGGCACCGGCATGGGCTCGGTGAGCATCCGCGGCGTGACCACCGGCGACCAGACGATCCCCACCGTCGGCACCTACATCGACGACGTGGCCTACGGCTCCAGCAGCGCGTTCGCGGCAGGTTCGCAGACGGCGCTGGACATGTCGCTGCTCGACCTGAACCACATCGAGGTGCTGCGCGGCCCGCAGGGCACGCTGTATGGCGCCGGCGCGATGGGCGGCGTGGTCAAGTACGTCACCAACGAGCCCGACACCTCGGAGTTCTCCGGCAAGGTCGCCATCGGCGCCAGCGCCACCAAGGGCGGCGGCGCCGGCAACACCGTCAACGGCGTGGCCAACATCCCGCTCAAGACCGACGTCGCCGCGCTGCGCCTGGCCGCGTTCCACGACCACGACGGCGGCTGGGTCGACGTGCTCGGCCCGGCGGCCGGCAAGAACGCGAACAAGGGCGACACCAACGGCGGCCGCGTGGCGCTGCTGGTCGAGCCGAGCGCCCACTTCCACGTCCGGGCCACCGCGCTGACGCAGGAGATCCAGCGCGACAACTCGGACTACACGGACATCGATCCGGCCACCGGCAAGCCGGTCGCCGGCTGGAACCAGCGCACGCAGGTGCTGCGCGAGCCGCACACGGTGCGCACCAGCATGGGCTCGGTCGACCTGGAGTACGACTTCGGCGGCGCGCGCCTGAACTCGATCACCTCGACCCAGCGCTCGAAGATGTCGCTGCGCTACGACCTGACGGGCGTCTACGCGCCGCTGATCACGCAGTTCTTCGGCTACACGCCCGACACCGTGGGCGAGGACGAGCACACCTCCGTGCGCAAGACGACGCAGGAGTTCCGCCTGACCTCGTCGGCGGGCGGCGCGGTCGAATGGCTGGCCGGCCTGTACTGGGATCGCGAGACGGGCGACCTGGCACAACACGTGTTCGACGACGGCGGTGGCGCCGGCAACATCCCGGTGCTGGCCGACCTCGACCTGCCCAGCCGCTACGAGGAGATCGCCGGCTATGGCGACATCACGTGGAACGCGACGTCCGATCTCGCGCTGACCGGCGGCGTGCGCGTCGCGCAGAACAAGCAGGACTTCACGCAGAACGCCAGCGGCCCGCTGGTGGGCGGCTCGCTGCCGACGGCGCATTCCAAGGAGACGCCCAAGACCTGGCTGGCGACCGCGCGCTACGCGCTCACCAGGACCAGCAACGTCTACGTCCGCGCGGCCAGCGGCTACCGCCCCGGCGGCCCGAACGCGGTGCTGAACGACCCGCAGACCGGCCTGCCGACCGCGCCCACGACGTTCCAGCACGACTCGCTCTGGAGCTACGAGGCCGGCTACAAGGGCGACCTGTTGGACAACACGCTGTCGATCGAGACGGCCGTCTACGACATCCGCTGGAACAACATCCAGCAGGCCTACTCGGTCAACGGCAACGGCGTGCTGGTGAACGCGGGCAAGGCGGAGATCCAGGGCTTCGAGCTGGGTGCGACCTGGCATCCGAGCTCGAACTGGCTGTTCG
>DATCRO010000019.1:0-9872 GCA_036569025.1 Burkholderiaceae bacterium | reverse complement strand
GCAGGAAGAGCCCGAGCTGCTGCAGCAGGCTTTGAAAAGGGAATTGATCGTGATTTGGAACCTGCGCAGCAGCCGGCTGGTGATGGGCACCGGCGCCGACAAGCACATGCGGCTGGGCGCACGTCGCAACCTGCCGTCCTACATCCCGACCGCGCACTTCGCCACGGCATTCATCGACTTCGTCGCCCGCGGCCCCGCCGGCCCGGGCGACGCGCCCGACACCGCGCCGCCCGGGGCCCTGACCATCGAGCTGCTGCGCAGGCAGGCCGCGCAGCTGCCCGACCACCTGGCTCGCACCGTGATCGCCGGCATCGACTACGCCAACGGCGACATCGCCAAGGTGCGCCAGGCCGTGGAGCAGTGGTTCGACGGCGCGATGGATCGGGCCTCGGGCTGGTACAAGCGGCGCACGCAGGCGCTGCTGTTCACGATCGGCTTGCTGACGGCCGTGGTGCTCAACGTCGACGCGCTGCACATCCTGCACCGCCTGACGCACGACAAGACGTTCCGCGACGTCGTCGTGAGCCGCGCCGCCGCGGCCAAGCCGCCGGCGTCGGCGGGCGCGGGCGACGAGCACGCCGCGATGACGCTCGCACGCGCCGAGCTCGACGCCGTCACGATGCCCATCGGCTGGGAGTCGCCGACGACGCCCGGCGCCGAGTCGCAGCTGTGGCCCACGCAGTTCTGCAGCGCGAGCGCCGACGACACGGGCGCGCTGTCGGAGACCTGCACGTTCGGCCGCAACCCGGTCTACGCCGTCGTGCGCATGGGCCTGGGCTGGCTGGTGACCGCGCTCGCCGTGATGCTGGGCGCGCCGTTCTGGTTCGACGTGCTCAATCGCATCATGGTGATCCGCTCCACCGTCAAGCCGCACGAGAAGAGCCCGGAGGAGCCGTCGCAGGACGGCGGGTCGGACAGGGTGCAGCGGGTGGTCGTCAGCGCCGAGCCGTCGCCGCCGCCACCCACGCCGCCTGCGGCGCCGGACGACGGCACACCCGATGCGACGGACGCCGCGCCGCGCCCGGCCGGTTGACGCGCACCGGCGCGCCAATGGAAAAGGGCCCCGCGGGGCCCCTTCGTTCGATGACGCGACGCGTCGGATCAGGGATACAGGCCGCGCTCTTCGCGCGCGATCAGGATCCGCTCGCAGGCGACCGCGAACGTGGCGGTGCGCAGCGTGATCTTGTGGCGGTCGGCCGTCTCCCAGATCTTCTTGAGCGCGTCGACCATGATCTTGTCCAGGCGGACGTTGATCTCGTCCTCGCTCCAGAAGAAGCTGGAGAAGTCCTGCACCCATTCGAAGTACGACACCGTCACGCCGCCGGCGTTGCAGATGACGTCGGGCACGACCAGGATCTTGCGCTCGGCGAGGATGTCGTCGGCGGCCGGCGTCGTCGGGCCGTTGGCGCCTTCGAGGACCATCTTGGCCTTGATGCGCTTGGCGCGCGACTCGCTGATCTGGCCTTCGAGGGCGGCCGGGATCATGATCTCGCAGTCGACGTCCCAGAACTCCTCGGCCTTCATCGTGTCGGCGCCCTTGAAGCCCGCCACCCCGCCGGTGCGGGCGACGTGCGGCATCAGCTCGGACAGGTCAAAGCCGTTGGCGTTGAAGATGGTGCCGGTGTGGTCCTGCGCCGCGACGATCTTCGCGCCAGCCTGGCCGAAGAGCTCGGCGGCCGAGCCGCCCACGTTGCCGAAGCCCTGGACGGCGACGCGCGCGCCGTTGAGGTCCAGGCCGATGCGGCGCGCCGCTTCCCTGCCGGTGACGAACACGCCGCGGCCGGTGGCCTTGACGCGGCCGGCCGAGCCGCCGAGATGGATCGGCTTGCCCGTGACCACGCCGGTGGACGTGGAGCCGGTGTTCATCGAGTACGTGTCCATCATCCAGGCCATGATCTGGCCGTTGGTGTTCACGTCCGGGGCCGGGATGTCCTTCTGCGGGCCGATGATCAGGCCGATCTCGCTGGTGTAGCGGCGCGTCATGCGCTCGAGTTCCGGCTGCGACAGCTTCTTGGGATCGACGCGGATGCCGCCCTTGGCGCCGCCGAACGGCAGGTTCACCGCCGCGCACTTGACGGTCATCCAGGCCGACAGGGCCATCACTTCTTCCAGCGTGACGTCGGGGTGGTAGCGCACGCCGCCCTTGCCCGGGCCGCGCGACAGGTTGTGCTGCACGCGGAAGCCTTCGAAGTGGGCGACCGTGCCGTTGTCCAGCTCGATGGGCACGTCGACGATCAGCGCGCGCTTGGGGCGCTTGAGGGTCTCGGCCCAGCGGCCCAGGTTGCCCAGGTAGGGCACCACGCGGTCGACCTGGGACAGGTAGGTGCCCCAGGGGCTGTCATCGGTCGGTGCGACGTACGACAGATTGCTCATGACGGATTCCTTGTGACTGATTGAGGTTCGCGGAAGTCGCGTCGGCCTCGTGAGCGGCGACCCGCAAGATCCTTGGGCGCAGGCGGTCTCGATCGGAGATGCACCGCTGCCGGGAGTGGTGCGCACTGTAGGCCGGACCCCGCCGAATTAGTCACCGAGCATCATGCAACTTTTGCATGACCCCTGCGGTTCAGTTTCATGCCGGTTACGGACGGGTCGCAACCTAAACTCGCGCCATGATGAACCCGACACCCCCGACCGCGCCATCCCAGGGGCCTTGCGCCGCCTCGCCCGCGCCGCTGCTCGCCTTCGTCGGCGGCGGCAACATGGCCAGCGCCATCGTGGGCGGCCTGGTCGCCGCCGGGCACCCGCCGGGGCGGGTCGTCGTGGTCGAGCCGTACGCGCCACAAGCCGACATCGTTCGTGAGAAATTTGGCGTGCGCGTGGAGGCCGCCGGCGGCGCGGCGCTGGCCGGCGCGGACATCGTCGTGTGGGCCGTCAAGCCGCAGGTGTTCGTCGAGGCCGCGGCGCCGTGCGCCGCGCATGTCGCCCGCGCGCTGCACCTGTCGGTGATGGCCGGCATCCGCAGCGACGCGATCGCGCGCGCCACGGGATCCGAGCGCGTCGTGCGCGCCATGCCCAACACGCCGGCGCTGATCGGCGAAGGCATCGCGGGCCTGTTCGCACGCGCCGCCGTCACGGCCGGCGACCGCGCCGCGATCGAGCGCGTGCTCGCGCCCACCGGCGAGACGCTGTGGGTGGCGCGGGAGAGCGACCTGGACGCCGTCACCGCGCTGTCGGGCTCCGGCCCGGCCTACGTCTTCTTCTTCATCGAGGCCATGATGCAGGCTGCCGCCGACATGGGCCTGAGCCCCGAGCAGGGCCGCCGCCTGGCGCAGGCGACGTTCAAGGGCGCGACCTCGCTGGCGCGGGCCAGCGACGAGGCGCCGGAGACGCTGCGCGCACGTGTCACGTCCAAGGGGGGCACCACCCACGCCGCGATCACCGCGATGGAGGCGGCCGGCGTGAAGCCGGCGATCGTCGCGGCCCTGCGCGCGGCGCAGGCGCGGGCGAAGGAACTGGGCGACGAATTCGGCGGTTGACGAGGCAGGCGCGCGCACTTCAGTTCAGGGGATGGCCATCGATCACGGCCATGGCGAGACTGCGCGCCGTCTTCAGCAGCCTCGTTCGCTCCATGGCAACAACCAACTACAACTTCGGCGGTGACCGCGTTGCCCTGATCGTCCGCGGCAAGCATTCCGCCGACCACGAGCCGTCGGTGATGGCGCAACACGCCGACTGCGCGTTGTCCAAGGGCGCGCCCGTGGGCTTCTTCGGCGAAGCCGGTGGCGGTGGGTCCAGCGGACGCGCGCCATCGAGCATCGGGGCCAGCGGCCGCGGCAGCACCGGCAAGTCCAACAGCATCGGCCTGGGCATGGCCGGGGTCGTCTACGACTTCGACAAGCTGCGCCAGAACCGCCCGTTCTACGTCGAACTCGCGCAGGCCAAGGGCTACAACCTCGTTTCCACGGTGCTGTTCGTGCAAGTGACGGCCAGCGAGGCGAAGGCGTTCGACGACGCCTGGGCAGGCCTGACCAAGTCGCCCGGATCGTTCCAGCTCCTCGGCTGGAACTGTTCGACGCACGCTTCGCAGGCGTTTCGCGCGTCGGGCATCCTGTCCGGCGGCATTCCGGGCCTGGATACGCCCGACAACCTCTACAAGCAGCTGTGCAAGGAACGCGCCGGCAAGGTCGTCAGCGTCAGCGGCTACGTCGGGTTCGCTCGTTCCGGCAGCGGTTTTATGATGACCGTGGACACCCCGTGACTTCGCCAGACCCGATGCCCCTCAATCGCCGCCGATTCACCCGTCTTGCGACGCCCGGCCTCGTTGCCGGCGTCCTCACCGCACACCTGGGATGCAACGCCATGTCCGACGAGAAGCTCGAGTTCAAATGGGAATGGCCGGCCGGCCGGCCGATCGCGACGAAGGTGCTCGTGCACGTCGACGCGATCGACAAGGTGTCGAGCGGCCTGTTCGGCCTGGGCAAGTCGCCGTCCGTCGAGGGCTACCTGCCCGATGCGCGCACGCTGCGCGCGTCGGTCGTCGCCGGGCCGCAGGAGCTGGCCGGGCGGCGGCTGACGCTGAACCTGCCCGGCCCCGAGGCGAGCAAGCTCGTCGTCGGCGGCAATGCCGGCGTGGGGCTGATCGCCGGGCGGGACAAGGGCGCGGGGATCGCCGTCTGCGTGGCGCCCGCGCCGGAGGGCAGCAGCACCCAATGGCTGTCCAGCTGGAACTGTCCGACCAACTGAGCCGTCAAGGCGCGGCGACAAACCGGTTCATCACGCAGTCCTCGCCGAACAGGTGCTCGTCGGTCACATCGACCTGCGCCAGGCCGGCGCGCGCGAACGCCTTGGGCCAGAAGGCCGCGGCGGCCGCGTTGCGGGCCAGGTAGTACAGCTCCCACTGTCCCGGATAGCGCGCCAGCAGCCCGCTGAACGCCGCCGCGCCGACGCCGCGGCCGCGGAAGCGCCGGCCGACGAACAAGTAGCCCAGGTTGAGGTCGCGCCGCGTGTCGACCAGTTCGTCGTCGATCACCGCGAAGCCGGCGAGCTCGTCGTCCACCAGGATCAGCCACGCCTGGGTGCCGGGCTGGGCGAGGTAGTCGTCCTTGGAAGGGATCGCGTAGCGGCCGTCCGCTGCGAAGGCGATCGGGTACCAGGCGCTCAGCTCGTAGTGGTAGAACTGCAGGAGGTTCTCGACCACGGGCCACTGCGCGCGTTCGACGGCACGCAGCGTGACGGCGCTCATCCCGGCGCTCCGTGCCGGTTGACCGCGAACGACAGCACCACGCCCGCGAACACCGCCGCGCCCAGCCAGTGGTTGGCGCGGAAGGCGCGGAAGCAGCCCTCGCGCGTGCGGCCCCAGATCAGCGTGAAGTGCCAGCCCGCCTGCAGGCCCGCGACCACGATGCCCACAGCGTACGTCGGCCCCAGGCCCAGCTTCAGGCCCAGGTACAGCCAGGACAGCAGGTAGACGGCGTAGAACGCCATCACGCCGGCGACGTCGAGGCGGCCCAGCGTGATCGCGGAGGTGCGGATGCCGATCTTCAGATCGTCGTCGCGATCGACCATCGCGTACTCGGTGTCGTAGGCGAGCACCCAGAACAGGTTGCCCAGCAGCAGCCACCAGGCGAGCGCCGGCACCGCAGCGGGAATGGCCGACAGCGACCAGTCGCGTGCGCCGGTCGCCGCGCAGAACGCCATCGGGATGCCGAAGCTGAACGCGACGCCCAGCACCGCCTGGGGCATCGACACGAAGCGCTTCGCGTACGGATAGACGAGCGTGATCGCGAGCGCCGCGAACGACAGCAGGATCGTCGGCGGGTTCGTGGTGAGCACGAGGCAGAACGCGAGCAGCGCGAGGATCGCGCCGAAGGTCAGCGCCGCCTTCACCGACAGCGCGCCGCTGGTGACGGGCCGCTGCGCGGTGCGCTTGACGTGCTTGTCGAAGTTGCGGTCGGCGACGTCGTTGATGCAGCAGCCTGCGCTGCGCATCAGGATCGTGCCGAGCGTGAACACCGCCAGCAGGTGCCAGCCGGGAAAGCCGTCGCAGGCGATCCACAGCGCGGCGAGCGTGGGCCACAGCAGCAGCAGCCAGCCGGCAGGGCGGTTCCAGCGGATCAGGTCGAGATAGAGGGAGACGCGCGAGGCCATGGCGCGATTCTCGCCCAGGCCGCGACGCCTACAGCGGCCCCAGCACCTGCGGCAGCTCCTCCGGCGACAGGCCCGGCTTGGCCACGACGTGGCCGTCCCTGGAGCGGAAGACGATGCCCGGCGTGCCCATCAGGCCGAAGCCGTGCATCAGGTCCTCGTTGTCGGACAGCGTGCGCGCCAGCGCCTCGGGGACGGGATCCATCGGCGCGAGGTTCGGATCCTCCAGCGCCTGGTGCGGGCCGCCGGACATCATGCGCACGACGCCGAACGCATGCGCCTGCTCGAAGGCGGCCAGACGCCTGGACGGATCGGGATCGGCCAGCAGCGTGGCCGCCTTGCCCGGGCTGCTGGGGGCGATGACGCCCACCATGATGTGGCGCAGTTGCACCTTTCCGGCGTTCACCCAGGGGCGCGCATCGGACCACAACTTCGTGCAGTACTTGCAGTTCGCGTCGAGGAAGACGTAGACCTTGCGCGGCGCGTCGTCGCGGCCGTCGGCGATCCAGCGGCCGTGCTCGAGCTGCTCCCACTCGCCGGGCAAGGCGTTGCGGTGCTCGGTGGCGGCGCTCCATGTCGAGGCGGCGGGCGCCGCGGCGCAGGCCAGCGCCAGCAGGGCGGCGCCGGCGAGGCAGATCAGCGGGAACTGGCGGGTCATGGTGCGTCGGCAGTGGAGGGACACCGTCAGACGCGGCCCGCCCGGAAAGGTTCAGTCGTCCAGGCGCTTCTGGAAGATCAGGCCCGCGTGCTCGCGCAGCGCATGGAACTTGATCTTGGGCCAGTTGGCCTCGACGGCGCGCAGCTCGGGCGCGTATTCGACCAGGATGGCCGGGGCGTCGACCGCGTCGTAGGCGATGCGGTGCGCGTTGGCGTCGATGAAGCGCTGCAGCTCCTTGTCGCCGCCGTCGTCCGGCTCGCAGGTGACCCAGCGCGCGAGCGCGTAGCGCGCGGGCGTGATGCGGGCGCGCACGCCGTACTCGTGCTCGAGGCGGTGCGCCACCACTTCGAACTGCAGCTGGCCGACGGCGCCCAACAGCAATACCGTGCCCAGTACCGGCCGGAACACCTGGATCGCGCCTTCTTCGCCCAGCTGCGTCAGGCCCGCGCGCAGCTGCTTGGTCTTGAGCGGATCGGCCACTTCAACGCTGCGGAACAGCTCCGGCGCGAAGAAGGGAAGCCCGGTGAACTGCAGTTGCTCGCCCTCGGTGAGCGTGTCCCCCAGCTGCAGCACGCCGTGGTTGGGGATGCCGATGATGTCGCCGGCGAAGGCCTCGTCCAGGAGTTCGCGGCGCTGCGACAGGAAGGACACGACGGTGTTCGGCCGCAGCTCCTTGCCGGAGCGCACCACCTTCAGCCGCATGCCACGCTCGAAGTGGCCCGAGGCCACGCGCAGGAACGCGATGCGGTCGCGGTGCGACGGGTCCATGTTGGCCTGGATCTTGAACACGACGCCGGTGAACTTGCCCTCGTCGGGCTGGACCTCACGCTGCATCGCGGGGCGCGCGCCGGGCGCGGGCGCCAGGTTCACGAGGGCGTCCAGCACTTCCTGCACGCCGAAGTTGTTGATGGCCGAGCCGAAGAACATCGGCGTCTGCCTGCCCTCGAGGAAGGCCTCCTCGTCGAACTCGGGCGCGGCGGCGCCCAGCAGCTCGATCTCGCCCTGCGCCTGGCCCCAGCCCATGCCGAAGCGGTCGGCGTTGCCGGGGTTGTCCAGGTCGGTGATGACCTCCTCGTCGCCGCCGGCGCGGTCCTCGCCCGGCGCGAACACGCGCATCTGCTTCTTGCGCAGGTCGACGACGCCGCCGAACAGCTTGCCCATGCCCACCGGCCAGGTGAACGGCACGACGCTCATGCCCAGCTCGCGCTCGATCTCGTCCATCAGCGCCAGCGGCTCCTGCACCTCGCGGTCCATCTTGTTGACGAACGTGAGGATGGGCGTGTTGCGCGCGCGGCAGACCTGCAGCAGGCGGCGCGTCTGCGGCTCGACGCCGTTGGCCGCGTCGATCACCATCAGCGCCGCGTCGACGGCGGTCAGCACGCGGTAGGTGTCTTCCGAGAAGTCCTGGTGGCCCGGGGTGTCGAGCAGGTTGATGACGCAGTCGCGGTACTCCATCTGCATCACCGACGACGCCACCGAGATGCCGCGCTGCTTCTCGATCTCCATCCAGTCGGACGTCGCATGCCGCGCCGCCTTGCGCGCCTTGACCGAACCGGCGATCTGGATCGCGCCCGAGAACAGCAGCAGCTTTTCCGTGAGCGTGGTCTTGCCCGCGTCGGGGTGGGAAATGATGGCGAAGGTGCGGCGGCGGCGCACCTGGGTGGCGAGTTCGGCGGACATGGTCGTGTGCGCCGGCCCGGCGGGACGGGCGGACGCTTCATGCGAAAGGGGGAGTCCGCGATTATCGCCGGTCGGCCGCTCCCACGCCGCCGGGGCCTGGCGCGGCGGCTTTCAGGCCAGCCCGCTCGTCAGGTATCCGAGCGCGATCGCCACCGCGATCTCGCCCAGGTACTGCCATTGCGTCCGGTGCCGGACGATCGAGTCGCAGAACGCCACCTGCGAGAACAGCATGGCCAGGAACAGCAGCGCGTCGCGATGCTCGACCAGCGCCTGCAGCCAGCCGGGGTAGAAGCCCAGGCCGTGCAGCAGCGAGCCGATCGCCGCCGACAGCGGGAAGCACAGCAGCAGCACCGTGCCGGCGCGCAGCGTCAGCGCCTGCACGCGCATCGAGCCGCGCAGCTCGGCCAGGAGCAGTGCCGTGGCCCTGGCCGATGCGCGCGCCACGGGTGGCCTCAGCCCGCGCGCTTCTTCGTGGGCACCGGCGGCGGCAGGTCCTTGGCCTGCAGCATCCGCAGCTGCGTCACGAGCTGGTTGTGCGCATCGAGGAAGGCCGCGGCGATCACCTTGCCTTCGTTCGTGTTGCTCCAGCCCGCGCCGGCGGCGCCGCCCGCGCGGCCCAGCATCAGGCCGGCCATGCCGAGGTCGGTCACGCGCACCGAGCCGGTGGCGGCGGCCAGCTGCTCGGTGGTCTCGTTGTCGGTCAGCAAAAGCGCGACCTGCGCCTCCTTGAGCTTGACCTGGTCGGCCAGGCCGACGAACTTGTTGAGCACCGGGATGTGCGCGAGCACGCCGCCCACCTCGCGGCCCGCGTCGCGCTCGCTGAACGTGAGGCTGGGCGTGATCGTGTACTGCGCGGCATAGCCCTGGCCCTTGCGCACCTTGACGGCGTCGCCCAGGATGCCGGCGTCCTTGAGCTGCTGCTCCTGCACCGTCGCGTGCAGCCCCGCGGCGCGGTCGACGATGCGGAAGCACCCGCTCTGCTGGGCGATCAGGCGCACGAGCGGCAGCGGCGACGACGGCAGGTTGTAGCCGCCGGCCATGGTGTAGCCGTTCGGGTTCTCGACCAGCGCCATCGTCGCGACGGGGGCGTCGCACCTGACCAGCTCGTGGCTCGCGTTCTGCGCACCCGCCGGGCCGGCCGAGCCGCTCACGACCGAGCCGCCTTCGCCCAGCTCCGTCTTCTTCTGGCCGCAGCCGGCCAGGGCCAGCGCCGCGACGGCGACGCAGGCCAGCGCGATGCGCGAAAACTCGTTGTCGTGGGCTTGCGCCATGTCCAGAACCTCTCCACTCATCGGGAAAGGCGGGATCATGCCAGCGCCACGGGCCTCGTTGCCCGCGGGCAGGCGCGCCCCCCACGCTTGTTGCCACCCTGAAACAAATCAGGCCGTCGCGGCGTCGCCCAGCGCGTCCCCGACGACCTTGAGCGCGTGGTCGACCCACGCGTCCTTCT
>DATCRO010000018.1:0-3913 GCA_036569025.1 Burkholderiaceae bacterium | reverse complement strand
GCCCGCAGGACACCGGCGGCGGCAAGGCGGCCCCGCTCGCGCCCGTCGTCACGCAGCCCTTCGTCGACGACGGCTCCAACGGCGATGCCCAGGCCGGCGACGGCACCTTCACCACGCGGCTGGACCCCACGGCCGAAGGCTTCGGCAACTTTGCCGGGCTGATCCGCACCGAGCTGGTGGTGCAGTCCGGCAGCCAGCAGGGCTACGTGGCGTTCGACGTGGTCTACACGCCGCAATCCCCGGCAACCTGGACCGGCGGCGTGCATGACGCGATGCGCGACGGCTCGCTGGCCTTCCTGCTGGGCGTCGACGTGATCCAGCCCGGCCGCTACGTCATCACGGGCCGCGTCGACGACGCGACCGGCAAGCCGGTGGCGCTCGTGACCTTCAACGACGAACTGGGCGCGGGCGCGCGCCAGGTGCCGTTGCAGGTCTACGGCCGCCTGGTGCGCGACCTGAAGCCGGCGCTGCCGCTGACACTGCACGACGTCGAGGGCTTCCTGCTCAAGCCCGACGCCTACCCCGATCGCGCGCTGATGCCCTCGCTCGACGGCCCCGTCGCGACCTCGCGCAAGTACGCGGCGGCCCAGTTCAGCGACGCGCCGTTCTCCAGCGACGAGACGCGGCGCTACCTGGCCGAATACGGCAAGGACGTGACGCAGGCGCAGCAGCAGGTGGCGCAACTGCAGGGCCCGCCCGCCAAGCCCTGAGGACGTGTCGGCCTTGGCTGCGACCAGGCTTCACACGCCGTTGACATGATGCAATCGGCAGCTGACACGGCTTCTCGACAATGGGCCGGCGGCATGCGCCGCGACCCACCGCACCGCCATGACCCTCCGCCATTCCTTCCTCGCCGGCACGATCCTGGCGCTCGCGTGCGCGGGCGCCCAGGCGCAAGGCCACGACCATGATCGCGACCACGGCGGACCGCCGCCCGCGCACGGCGCGCCGGGCAAGCCCAGCCCTGCAACGGGTCGCACGGGCCCGGGCTGGAGCGGCGCCCACGCGCGCGGCTACGTCGTGGTCGCGGCGCCGCCGGGCGCCGACGCGTCCGCCACCGCCCCGCCGCCACCGCCGCCCGCGCCGGACCCGATCTTCTATCCGCGCAACGGCCAGGGCGCCGAACAGACGGAGGCCGATCGCCGCGATTGCAACAGCTGGGCCACGACGCAGCCCAACGCGATGGCGGACGCCAAGGTCTTCCAGCGCGCCACCGAAGCCTGCATGGACGGGCGCGGCTACACGATGCGCTGAACGGGCGATGCGCCAAGCGAAACGGGCTCCGATCGGAGCCCGTTGTCGTTGGTGCGGCCGGCGCCGCGAGTCCCTGGCGCCGCGCCGGCGGTCACGCGCGCGTGACGCGCGGGCACCGCGGCCCGCCCGCGGGCTCGCCTGCCCGGGCGAGCCGTGCGCCGTGCGGCCGGTTCAATGCCAGCCGCGATGCCAGCCGTATCGCGGGTGGTGCCAGCCCCAGCCGTAGGTGGCGTGGTATTCCCAGCGCCATTCCGGGCCGGGCGCGGCGTAGGTCGGCGCCACGTACACGACGCCGGCCGGCGCGACGTAGCCGCCCTCGCCGTAGTAGGCGGGTCGTGCCGGCGCGACGATGCAGCCGGACATGGACGCCAGCGCGAGGCCGGCGATGGCAATGGCAAGACCGTTCTTCATGATTGCTTCCTTTTCGGGTTCGCGGGGTGTCCGCGACCGCTTCGTCGACCCCTCCGGGGTCACCACGGCAAGTCGCGCGCCCTGTGCCTGGACAACGGCCGTTTCGACACATGCGTTGACCCTGACACCGGCCGACAGTCGAGCAGCGCGGCCATCTTTACGCGCCGCACCCATGAAGCGCTGCTCGACGGTTTACGCGGCTTTGCAAACGGAAACGCGGAGCTTGTCATCGATCGATGACAAGCGGCGTTTAATAGCACAAGGCGGCACTGGAGCAGCCTTTTGCAGGAGAACCGGATGAACTCGAAACACAAGCTCGTGCGCTGGGGCGCACTGGCCCTGCTCGTGACGCTGATGAGCGGCTGCTGCGTGGCCCCGTGGGGCGGTCGCTACTACGGTGGCGGCTACTACCATGGCGGCGGCTACGGTGGTGGCGGCGGCTACGAGCACGGCGGCGGCGGCTGGCGCCACTGATCGCTCGTCCGCGCTCCGGCGCGGAACGATCGCTCCCGGAAGCGACGAAGGCCGCGATCGCGGCCTTTCGTCCATGGAAACGGGCTCGCGCCGCTTCAGTGCAGGTGCTTTCGGCCCTTGCCGCCGGCCGGCGGCGTGGCCGCCTTGGCGTCGGCGTTGCGCAGCATGTCCTTGCCGCTGATGCCGGCGAACAGCGCGGCCGCGCGCACCTTGATCTCGAGCAGCTCGCTCGCGCTCACCGAGTACTGCCCCGTGACCTTGTTGACGTCGACCTTGAACTCGACGTCCTTGCCGTTGTTCGACAGCGTGCCGACCGTGAACTCGTAGTCCTCGCTGTCGGCGGGCAGGCCGCGGGCGGCGAGGTCCCAGTCCTCGTACTCGACCCGCTGGATCTCCCCGCTCGCCAGGTCGAGCAGACCGGTCGACTCGATGATGTCGTCGCCCAGTTCATCGGAAATCGTGATCGGTACCTTCAGGTCCACGGCTTGGCCTTGTGCTGTTGTCGAGGACGAGATTGTCCCACGCCCGAACTGGATCGACAGCGAACGGCATGCCCGCGCGCCGTGCTGCGCCGCCGCATGTGGCGTTCAGGCGTCGCTTCGCAGCCGGGCGCGCACCAGCCGGCCGAAGGTCAGGCCCTGGACCAGGATCGAGAACGCGACGACGGCGTAGGTCAGCGCCACGAGCGTGTCGCGCCACGGCCCGGCGGGCAAGGCCAGCGCCAGCGCGAGCGACAGGCCGCCGCGCAGGCCGCCCCAGGTCAGCAGCCCGCCCGCGCCCGCGGGCAGGCGTGACGCGCGACGCGCGAGCGCGACGGGCAGGCCCACCGTCAGCCAGCGCGCGGCCAGGGCAATGGCGATCGCCGCCAGCCCGGCCCCGATCGCGGCACCCGGTCCGACGGGGAATCGGATCGTGACGACCTCCATGCCCACCAGCACGAAAAGCACCGCATTGAGGACGTCGTCGATCAGCTCCCAGAACACGCCCAGGTGGTGCTGCGTCTCTTCGTGCAGGCGACCCTCCCGGCCGGCGTGACCCACCATCAAGCCGACGACCACCATGGCGAGCGGCCCCGACACATGGAGGTCGTTGGCGAGCGTGTAGCCGCCGATCACGGCCGCCAGCGTCAGCAGCACGGCCACGGCATGGGCCTGCACGCCGCGCAGGAGCCGGCACAGCACGAAGCCCAGTGCCCCTCCGAACAACAGGCCGCCCCCGGCCTCCCGCGCGAGCAGCGCGGCCCCATGGGACAGGGTCGGCGCGCCGCCATCCTGCGCCATCTCCAGGAGCAGCACGAACAGCACCACGCCCACGCCGTCGTTGAACAGGCTTTCGCCTGCGATCACGACTTCGAGGTTGCGCGGCGCCCCGGCCGACTTCAACATGCCGATGACGGCGATCGGGTCCGTGGGCGAGATCAGCGCGCCGAAAAGCAGGCATGCGTGCAGTGGCAGCTCCAGGCCGAGCGCACCCATGGCCCGCCACAGCGCGAGTCCGACCAGCACCGTCGACAGCGCGGTGCCGACGAACGCCAGCACGCCCACCTGCCAGCGGTAGTCCCGCAACGCCCTCAGGTCGACGTGCAGCGCGCCGGCGAACAGCAGCAGCGACAACATGCCCTGCATCAGCAGCTGGGAAAAATCGATCGAGCGGACAAGCCGCTCCTCGTTCGCGTGCAGGCCCCCGGCCAGGCCGGCCGCGTCCAGGCCCACCAGCGCGAGCGACAGGACGAGCGACGTGGCCATCACGCCGATGGTGGTCGGCAGCTTGAGCC
>DATCRO010000017.1:0-3394 GCA_036569025.1 Burkholderiaceae bacterium | reverse complement strand
CGGCGGGCCGCCGGATGAATTGATCGGCTGGGAGTCGCTGTCGCTCAAGGGCGTGAAGTTCGCCATGACGCCGTCCGCCAAGCCCCGGCTGGACATCGGCCAGGTGGAACTCGACGACCTGTTCGCGCGCGTGCTGGTCACCGAGCAGGGCCGGCTGAACCTGCAGGACATCGGCGGCAACGACGCCACCGCGGCGCCGCCGCCCGGCGCGGCGTCCGCACCGGCGACGGCGGCGTCCGCCCCGCTGCCGATCGACATCGCCATCGGTGGCATCAAGCTCGTCGACGCGCGCGTCGACTACGCCGATCACTTCGTCAAGCCCAACTACAGTGCGGCGCTGACGGAGCTCAACGGCTCGCTCGGCGCGTTCAGCACGCTCTCGCGCGACATGGCGCCGCTGCAGCTGCACGGCCGCGCGGAGGGCACCGCGATCCTGGACATCTCCGGCCAGGTGAACCCGCTCGCCCGCCCGCTGGCGCTCGACGTCCAGGCCAAGGCCACCGACCTCGAGCTCGCGCCGCTCACGCCCTACGCCGGCAAGTACGCCGGCTACGCGATCGAGCGCGGCAAGCTGAGCATGGACGTCGCCTACAAGATCGACGCCGAAGGCCACCTCGAGGCACGCAACCAGGTCATCCTGAACCAGCTGACCTTCGGCGACCCGATCGCCTCGCCCGACGCGACCAAGCTGCCGGTGCGCCTCGCGGTGGCGCTGCTGAAGGACCGCAACGGCGTCATCGACATCAACCTGCCCATCAGCGGCAGCCTCAACGACCCGCAGTTCAGCGTCGGCGGCATCGTGCTCAAGCTGATCGGCAACCTGTTGCTGAAGGCCGTGACCTCGCCGTTCGCGCTGCTGACCGGCGGTGGAGGCGGCGGCCCCGACCTGAGCGCGATCGAGTTCAGGCCAGGCACGGCCGTCATGACCGACGCGAGCGCCGCATCGCTGGACAAGGTCGCCAAGGCGCTGGCCGATCGCCCCGCGCTGCAGACGACGATCACCGGCAGCGCCGACCCGCAGGCCGAGCACGACGCCTGGCAACGCGAGCAGGTCGAGGCGCAGCTGCGCACGATGGCGCGCGACGAGGCGCTGCGCGCGGGCGTGCCGGCCAGCGCGGCCGCGAGCGGCGCCGCGGCGTTGCCGGCCGCAACGCGCTCGACGCTGCTCAAGACCCTGTACAAGCAGACGCGCATCCCCGACAAGCCGCGCAACCTCGTGGGCATGGCCAAGGACGTGCCCGACGCCGAGATGGAGGCGTTGCTGAGCAGGAACGTGCCCGTCAACGACGAGGCGATGCGGCAGCAAGCGCTCGCGCGCGCGATCGCGGTGCGTGATGCGCTGGTGGCGCGGGGCATCTCCACCGACCGCCTGTTCCTGGCCGCGCCGTCGCTGCACGCGCCCGGCGGCGACGCGTGGACGCCGCGCGCGTCGCTGTCGGTCGCGATGCCATGAGCCCGGCCGCGCGCTACGACCTCGTCGTCCTGCTGCACGTGACGGCGGACATCGTGTTCGTCGCCGGCCTGCTCGCGGCGGCGCTGGTGCTGGCGGCCCTGGGCACGCATGACGCGGCGCAGCTGGCGCGCGAGCGCCGGCTCATTGGCGCGATGCGTGGATGGCACCGCAAGGTCACCACGCCGTCGCTGCTGCTCGCCTGGGGCTTGGGCGTGTGGCTGGCCGTGCAGGCCGGCTGGTTCCACAGCGGGTGGCTGCACGTCAAGCTCGCGCTGGTGCTGGCGCTGAGCGCGCTGCACGGCGTGGCGTCGGGCGCGTTGCGTCGCGCGAGCGCGGACGCGGCCGCGCCGCCCGCGCGCGCGTGGCGCGTGCTGCCGCTGCTTGCGCTGGCCGCGATCGCAGGCGTCGTCTGGCTGGCGCTGCTCAAGCCGTTCTGACTCCATGCCCGGCAAACCGGGTAGGGCGGGTTAGCCGCAGGCGTAACCCGCCGTTCGCCGGCGTTGCGATGTACCGGCTTGGCGGGCTATCCCTGCGGCCGACCCGCCCTACCGAATATCGGAAGTGCCGGCGGCATCGCACGAGCCGAGCCGCCAATCAAGCCGATCAGTTGCGGTCGGCCTTGGGCGCCAGCGCCGGCTGGTTGTCGACCGGGGCCGCGGTCGTCGTCGTGTCGGTGCTCGTCTCCGTGTTGCTGGTGTCGCTGGCGGCCGGCATCGTGGTCGTCACGGCGTCGTTGTTCGTCGTCGTGTTCTGCGCCACGGTGGTGGTCGTGGTGGTCTCGGCCACCGGCACCGCTTCGGACTCGTGCTTGATCAGCATCAGGTGCGCCGCGGGATCCGTCTCGGGCGAGTTGCCCTGGTCGCGGAAGAAGTAGATCTGCTGGCCCGAGCCGTTGACCTCGACCTTCTGGGCCGTGTTCGTCGAGTCGGTCTCATTGGGGTCGGCGCTCTGCGCGACGGAGGCGCCGATCGCGCCGATCAGCGCCGTGGCGGTCGCGGCGAGCGCGAGCTTCTTGTTCAGGTGACGCATGGTGTGTACTCCTTGGGGTGGGGGTCCCTTGCTTCGTGGAGTCGAAGCTCGGTAGCAACCCCGAGTCGGCAACACCAATGCCCTGTCGAGCACGATCGTTGTCGGACAAAGCCTCGTCAACGCGCGCTTGACGTTCGAGCAACCTGCGTTCACCCCTCGTACTGCACGAGCCGCAGCGACATCCGCTCCACGTACAGGTCGACCGTGAAGCGGTACAGCGCGTCGCTGCCGTCGGCCGCGGGCAGCTGCGAGAAGCGCTTGAACCCGACATTGCCCAGCGCGATCTCGCCCAGCGGCGTCTGCAGGTCGGGCGTCAGCAGCGTGATCACGCCGTCCATCTCGTCGCCTTCGAGGTGGCGGCCGTCGATGAACCAGGCGCGCGCGGCGTTCGACCACGCGTCGTAGTCGGCCAGCGAGATCGAGATGCGCAGGTCGGGCACGACGGCGGCCAGCGGGTGCTGCGCCGGCGGCGACACGACGCCCATCGCGTCCGGGGCGGCCGCGCAGCGCCACGTGAAGGACTCGATGCTGGCCACGCGCGCGCACGGCAACGTGCCGAGCGCGAACCGGAAGTTCGAGCAGACCCAGGGCTGCTGCTTGCCGCCAGGCGCATGGCGGATGTCCGAGCCGTCGCCCTTGGCCAGGCGCACGCGTGCCGGCGCGAACTCGATGTCGAACGCGCCCGACTCCTTGCTGGCCGCGTCCAGCCGCGGCACCGTGATGGCGGTCAGCAGCGCGTCCTCGAAGCTCAGCAGCGAGCGCTGCCGGAAGTTGACGTCGGCGGTGGCCAGCGTGCCGTCCGCGCGCGATGCGCCCTGCGCGAAGGCGTCCTTCATCCACGCGTACATGGACTGCCCCATGCCCATGCCGATGCTCGCGCGGCCCGGCGACCAGGAGATGCCTGCGACGTGC
>DATCRO010000016.1:0-5590 GCA_036569025.1 Burkholderiaceae bacterium | reverse complement strand
GGCCTGGCGGAGCGAAGGTGCGCGTCATTGGGTCGCCCCCGCCGGCGCGCGCTCGGCCAGCGCCTTCAGCGCGGCCAGCACTTCCGGGAAGTCGGCCGTCACCAGCGGCCCCAGCGTGGCGGCCTCCGGGCCCTCGACCGTGATCGCATAGGTGACGCGCGTGCCGCCGGACGGCAGCCGCTGCAGCTCGTGCGAGACGAGGAAGCGCGTGCCCTCGAGCACCGTCTCGTCGACGAAGCTGGCGTTGGGCCGCACATCGAGCAGCGTGCTGCGGAACGTGTCCATGCCGGGCGCCTTCATGTCGAAGGTCGAACCGGCGGCGAACGGGCCGTTCAGTGCGATGCGCTCGATGCCGGCGTTCCAGTTCGTCCAGCCGGCGACATCCTCGAACAGGCGCCACAGGGCCTGCGGAGTGGCGGTGGTGGCGATGCTCGTGCTGTGGGTCCACATGGGGTTCTCTCCTGGGGGCTTGTTGTCGTTGGAAGCATTGGACGCGAGGGCTGCTGACAACGTTCTGTCAGCAGGCGCCGGTCTTGCTGACGTTGCACGACCCGTGTTTCCCGAAAACGTCGTCATGTCTCCAGCTCCTGTCGAACTGCTGTTCATCCAGGGCGCCAGCGCCGGCGCCCACGAGGCGGACCGCGTCCTGTCCGATGCGTTGAGCCGGGCGCTGGGCCCGGCCTTCCGGGTCCTGTTCCCGCACATGCCGCACGAGGACGCTCCTGACAACGACGTCTGGAAGCGCCGCATTTCGACAACGCTGCGACAGACGCGCGCGACTTTTCTCGTCGCCCACTCGGCAGGCGCCGCGCTGGTGGCGGACCTGCTGGCACAGGGCCCGCCCGACGAGCTGGCCGCGCTGCAGGGCGTGATCCTGCTGGCGCCGCCATTCGTGGGCCGCGGCGGCTGGCAGCTGGACGGCTTCCACCTGGACGCCGCGGTCGACCCCGAGCGCCTGCGAGGCCTGACGCTGCACCTGTACTTCGGCCTGGCCGACACGACGGTGCCGCCGTCGCATGCCGATCTTTACGGAGTGCTGTTCCCCGACGCGACCATCCGCCGCCTGCCCGGCTGCGGGCATCAGTTCGAAGGCTTCATGGCCGAGGTCGCGCGCGACGTGCGGGCGCTCGCGCAGGCGTGACGCGCCGGGGCGCGGGCGCATGCGCGACGGCCGCGACGCGGATGCGGCGACTGGACATCGTGGCAGACGCCAGGTCGTCATCCTGCGCGCAGACAAGCGGAGCCGCAGGATTCGACCCGGGCGCCGCAAGGCATTCCTGGAATGAACAAGGGCGCCCGGAGGCGCCCCTGGAATGAACAAGGCGCCCGAAGGCGCCCTGGAGGGATCACGACTTGTTGCCGGCCGGCAGTTCCTTGTCGACCGCTTCGCGCAGGGCCTTGCCCGGCTTGAAGTGGGGCACCAGCTTTTCAGGGATGGTGACCTGCTCGCCGGAGCGCGGGTTGCGGCCCACGCGCGGCGGGCGCCGGCTGATGGAGAAACTGCCGAAGCCGCGGATCTCGATGCGGTGCCCGCGCGCGAGCGCGTCGGACATCGCATCGAGCACGGTCTTGACCGCGAACTCGGTGTCACGCACGGTGATCTGCGTGAACCGCTCAGCGAGCTGAGCGACGAGGTCGGACCGCGTCATCGCGCCTTATTCCTTGGAACCGCCGTCGAGCTTGGCGCGCAGCAGGGCGCCCAGGCTCGTCGTGCCGGCGTTCTCGCGCTCGTTCGACTGCGAGATGCGCTGCATGGCTTCCTGCTGGTCGGCGTTGTCCTTGGCCTTGATCGACAGCTGGATCGAACGCGTCTTGCGGTCGACGTTGATGATCATGGCGTTGACTTCGTCGCCTTCCTTGAGGAGGGTGCGGGCGTCTTCCACGCGGTCGCGCGTCAGCTCCGAGGCACGCAGGTAGCCGGTGACGTCTTCCGTCAGCTGGATCTCGGCGCCGCGCGGGTCGACCGACTTGACCTTGCCGGTCACCAGCGCGCCACGGTCGTTGACCGAGGTGTAGTTGGCGAACGGGTCGCCGTCCAGCTGCTTGATGCCCAGCGAGATGCGCTCGCGCTCGACGTCGATGCCCAGGACCACGGCCTCGACTTCCTGGCCCTTCTTGTAGTTGCGCACGGCCTGCTCGCCCGGCTCGTGCCAGGACAGGTCGGACAGGTGCACCAGGCCGTCGATGCCCTGGGCCAGGCCCACGAACACGCCGAAGTCGGTGATCGACTTGATCGGGCCGTGGACCTTGTCGCCACGATGCACGTTGGCGGCGAACTCTTCCCACGGGTTGGCGCGGCACTGCTTCATGCCCAGCGAGATGCGGCGCTTGTCTTCGTCGATCTCGAGGACCATGACTTCGACTTCCTCGCCCAGCGTGACGGTCTTGGACGGGGCGACGTTCTTGTTCGTCCAGTCCATTTCCGAGACGTGCACCAGGCCTTCGATGCCCGGCTCGATCTCGACGAACGCGCCGTAGTCGGCGATGTTCGTGACCTTGCCGAACAGGCGCGTGCCCGTCGGGTAGCGGCGGGCCACGCCCATCCACGGATCGTCGCCCAGCTGCTTCAGGCCCAGCGAGACACGGTTCTTCTCGGCGTCGAACTTCAGGACCTTGGCCGTCAGTTCCTGGCCGACCGTCACCACTTCGCTCGGGTGACGGACGCGGCGCCAGGCCATGTCGGTGATGTGCAGCAGGCCGTCGATGCCGCCGAGGTCGACGAACGCACCGTATTCGGTGATGTTCTTGACCACGCCGTTGACGATGGCGCCTTCGGACAGGGTCTCGAGCAGCTTGGCGCGCTCTTCACCCATCGAGGCCTCGACCACGGCACGGCGCGACAGCACGACGTTGTTGCGCTTGCGGTCGAGCTTGATGACCTTGAATTCCATGGTCTTGCCCTCGAACGGGCTCATGTCCTTGACCGGACGCGTGTCCAGCAGGGAGCCCGGCAGGAAGGCGCGGATGCCGTTGACCAGGACGGTCAGGCCGCCCTTGACCTTGCCGCTGACGGTGCCGGTGACGAAGTCGCCGGATTCCAGGGCGGTCTCGAGCGACAGCCACGAGGCGAGGCGCTTGGCCTTGTCGCGCGACAGGATGGTGTCGCCGTAGCCGTTCTCGACGGCGTCGATCGCGACGGAAACGAAGTCACCGACCTGGACTTCGACTTCGCCTTGATCGTTCTTGAATTCGTCGATGGGCACGTAGGCTTCGGACTTGAGGCCGGCGTTGACGACGACGAAGCTGTGATCGATGCGCACCACTTCGGCAGTGATGACTTCGCCGGAGCGCATTTCGCTGCTCTTGAGCGATTCCTCGAACATCGCCGCGAAGGAACCGGGGGCGAAATCAGTGATGGCTTGGGTCTTGGGCATGAAATTTCCTGTGACCGGCGTGGTGCGACCGCGATAGGGAACGAGCGCTGCCGGCGGTTTGCAACCCGGGGAGGGTGCAGGGTTAGGGTGGAACGACCACCGCCCCGAACCGGACGGGGAGTCCGTGTTCGACGCATCCGGCGGCGCCTGCGAGGGCGCGCGGGACACAGGCGGCGGGCCTGCTTGGCCACCTCGCGGCGGCCATCTCCTTGACGCTAGACGTGGCGCTTGTTCCAGGCTTCGAGCACGGCATCGACACCTTCGTCGATGGACATGCCGGAGTTGTCGAGCAGCACCGCGTCCGGCGCCGGCTTCAGGGGCGCGACGGCGCGATTCGTGTCGCGCTCGTCCCGCGCCCGGAGGTCGGCGAGGAGACTGTCGATATTAGCAGGAATACCCCGGGAAATCAATTGGTTATGCCGGCGGGCCGCGCGTTGCTCGACGCTGGCGGTCAGGAAGACCTTCAGCGGGGCGGCCGGGAACACCACGGTGCCCATGTCGCGGCCGTCGGCCACCAGGCCCGGCAGCCGGCGGAATGCCAGCTGCAGGCCGTGCAGCGCCTGGCGCACCGCCGGGTGCACGGAGATCTGCGAGGCCATCACGCCGCTGGATTCCAGGCGCAGGGCGTCGGTGACGTCGCGGCCGTCGAGGAAGGCGCGGTCGGCCTCGAAGCGCAGGTCCAGCCGCGCGGCGAGCGCGGCGACGGCGGCGGCGTCCGACGGGTCGGCGCCGGCCTGCTGCACGGCCAGCGCCGTGGCGCGGTACAGCGCGCCCGAGTCGAGCAGCTCGTAGCCGAGGCGGCGCGCCACCTCGGACGCCAGCGTGCCCTTGCCCGAGGCGGTGGGGCCGTCGATCGTGATCACCGGGATGTCGGCGACGTCGGCGCGGGCCAGGCCGAACAGCGTCTCGAAGTAGTCGGGGAAGGTCTTGGCGACGCACTGCGGGTCGAGGATGCGCACCGGGCGCGGCGGCCGCGCGCCGGCCAGCGCGTTGAACGCGGCCAGCGACAGGCACATCGCCATCCGGTGATCGTCGTAGGTGCGGATCGAGCCGGCCAGCCAGTGCGACGGCGACGCGGGCGGCGTGACCTCGATGAAGTCGGGCCCCTCGACGACGCTGCCGCCCATCTTGCGCAGCTCGGCGGCCATCGCGGCGATGCGGTCGGTCTCCTTGACGCGCCAGCTGGCGATGTTGGTCAGGCGCGTGCTGCCGTCGGCGTACAGCGCCATCACGGCCAGCGTCATCGCGGCGTCGGGGATGTGGTTGCAGTCGAGCGTGATGGCCTTGAGCGGCCAGGCGCCGCGGCGCACCTCGAGCCAGCCGGCGCCGCCTTCGACCTGGGCGCCCATCGCGCGCGCCGCCTCGACGAAGCGGATGTCGCCCTGGATCGAATCGAGGCCCACGCCCTCGATGCGCACCGGCGCCTCGATGCCGGCGAGCGCGCCCAGCGCCACGAAGTACGACGCCGACGAGGCGTCCGCCTCGACGTGGATGGCGCCCGGCGACCGGTACTGCGAGCCCTGCGGCAGCGTGAACGCGGCGTAGGGGTTCGCCGGGTCGCGCTGCACCTCGATGCCGAAGCGCGCGAGCAGGTTCAGCGTGATGTCGATGTAGGGCTTGGAGATCAGCTCGCCCTCGACGGCGATCGTGATCGCGCGCTCGCCGGTGGCCAGCGGCAGCGCCAGCAGCAGGGCGGTGAGGAACTGGCTGGAGACGTCGCCGCGCACGCGCACCGGCTCGTGCGTGGACAGCGGGCCCGGGCGGTCGTTGCCCACGCGCAGCGGCGGGTAGCCGGCGTGGCCGAGGTACTGCACCGGGCAGCCGAGCTGGCGCAGCGCGTCGACGAGGTCGCCGATGGGGCGCTCGTGCATGCGCGGAACGCCCGTGAGGTCGAACTCGCCGCCCTGCAGCGTGGCGAGCACGGCCAGCGCGGCGCTGAGCGGGCGCATCGCCGTGCCGGCGTTGCCCAGGAACAGCTTGGCCTGCCTGGTGGTGAGCTGGCCGCCGATGCCGGTGACGTGCAGCACCGCGCCTTCGCGTCGCAGCTGGCAGCCGAGCGCCTCGAGCGCGGCCATCATCACGCGGGTGTCGTCGGAGTCGAGCAGGTCGTGCACCGCCGTGGTGCCGGCGGCCAGGCCGGCCAGCAGCAGCACGCGGTTGGAGATGCTCTTGGAGCCGGGCAGGCGCACGCGGCCGGCGGCCGATCGCAGGGGCGG
>DATCRO010000015.1:0-2169 GCA_036569025.1 Burkholderiaceae bacterium | reverse complement strand
TCCTCGGACGCGCCGGCCAGCGCCTCGGCGCCGCCGTTGACCTCGGTCACGACCTGCGACAGCTTCTCGACCGTCTCATTGACGTAGTCCTTCATCTTGCCGAACGAGCCGGCGTACTGTGCGGTGATGGTCTGCGTCAGGTCGCCGCCGGCCATCGCGCCCATCACGCGCACGACGTCGTCGACGCTGCTGCCGGCCGAGCGCACCATCTCGCGGGTCGTGTGCAGCAGGCTGCTCGTATCGCCCTTGCGCACCGACACGTCCACCGTGAAGTCGCCGACAGCGACCTTGCGCATCACCTCGGCCGCGTACGACGGCTCGCCGCCCAGCACCTTGAGCAGGTCGCGCGTGATCAAGAGCGCCACGGCCACCGCCATCAGCATCGCGACCGCGGCCAGGCCGATCACGACCAGGCGCGTCGAGGCGTAGACCTCGGCGCTGTTGCGCGAGGCGGCCTCCATGCGCGACACCTCGTACTTCTGCAGTTCGTCCAGCGCGGCGCGATAGGCCTGGTTGGCCGGCGAAAAGTCGTTCTTCAGGTATTCCGCGCCCTTCTCGCGGTCGCTGCGCGCGAGCTCGTGCAGGCGGGCGTACCTGGCCTCGATCGCCGCCTGGCGGTCGACGGCGGCCTTGAACAGCTCGCGGCCCTTGTCGGTGTCGATCTCGTGGTCGAGCTTCTTCATCAGCTCGTCGCCGCGGGCGCGGGCGGCGGCGGCCGCATCCCAGGCCTGCTCGATGTCGGCGTCGGAGCGCGCCAGCAGCATCTCGCGCAGGTGGCGCCCGTCCTCGAGCGCCACGCGCACGACGTCCGCGGTGTACGCGACTTCAGGGTAGATGTCCTCGGTGATCGAGGTGGTGGCCTGGTTGAGCGTGCCCAGCCGCCATACCGCGGTGATGGAGATCACGAGCATCAGCACGACGACGGCGCCGAAACCCAGCGCGATGCGCGTACCGACCTTGAGGTTGCCGAACATGGGAGATTCCTTGGCTTTCAGAAGATGGAAAACGTGCGGTCGCCCGGTCAGGCCGCCACGGGCTCGTCGACAGGCGCGGCGTATCCGGCGATCTCGTCGACGGACAGCACGCGATCGACGTCGAGCAGCAGCACGAACTTGCCGCGCACCTTGCCGACGCCCTGGATGAAATCGCTGCGCAGGCGCGCACCGAACGCGGGCGGCGGCTCGATGTCGGCCGGCGCGATGTCCAGCACCTCGTTGACCGCGTCGACCAGCAGGCCCATCACGTGGCGTTCGTCGGTGCCGCACGCGGCCTCGACGATGACGACGCAGGTGCGCTTGGTGACCGCGGACGAGGCGCGGCCGAAGCGCGCCAGCAGGTCGACCACCGGAACGACGGCGCCGCGCAGGTTGATCACGCCGCGCACGCAGGCCGGCATCATCGGCACCTCGGTGACGCCCTGGTACTCGATGATCTCCTTGATGCCCAGGATGCCGACGGCGAACTGCTCCTGCGCCAGCATGAAGGTGAGGTATTGCGCGGGCTCGGTGCCCGCGGCGATGGAAACCTTGGCATTCATGGCCGTGTCCTCAGAAGCGGGCGAAATGGGATTCATCGACGCCGTCGGCGTCGGCCGCGACCACGCCGGCCATGCGGCCCGCGGACGGGGCGGCCGCGCGCGCCACGGACGGGCGCGCACGCGCGGACGAGCGTCGGGCCGACGCGATCGTCGCGCTCGCGGCGCGCACATGCGTCGCGCCCGACAGCTTGAAGAACGACATGGTCTGCTGCAGCTGCTCGGCCTGCGAACTCATCTCCTCGGCCGTCGCGGCGAGCTCCTCCGAACTCGACGCGTTCTGCTGCGTCGTCTGGCTCAGCTGCGTGACGGCGGAATTGATCTGGCCGACGCCCGCCGACTGCTCCTCCGACGCGGCGGTGATCTCCTGCACCAGATCCGACGTCTTGCGGATGTTGGGAACGATCGTGTCCAGCAGCTGGCCGGCCTTCTCGGCGAGCTCCACGCTGGAGCTGGCGACGTTGGCGATCTCCTCGGCGGCGACCTGGCTGCGCTCGGCCAGCTTGCGCACCTCGGCCGCGACGACCGCGAAGCCCTTGCCGTGCTCGCCCGCCCGCGCCGCCTCGATGGCCGCGTTCAGCGCCAGCAGGTTCGTCTGGTAGGCGATGTCGTCGATGATGCCGATCTTCTGCGCG
>DATCRO010000014.1:0-4290 GCA_036569025.1 Burkholderiaceae bacterium | reverse complement strand
GACCTGTACGGCGGCTCCAAGGGCGACATCATCAAGGACACGTTGACGTACGACGTCGGCGTGCTGGCCTATGTGTACCTGGGCCAGAAGTTCCACGAGATCGGCATGGCCAACCCGGACACGGTCGAGGTCTACGGCGCGCTGACCTACGGCGTGTTCACCGGCAAGGTCTCGATCAGCACGACGCCGCTGTTCGGCGTGCCCAAGAGCACGGGCAGCCAGTACTACGACCTCAGCGCCAACTTCGACCTCGGCGCGGGCTTCACGCTGACGCCGGACGTCGCCTACCAGAGCATCACGGGCGACGTGTCCAAGGCCGCCGGCCTGTCGTACGGCGCGTACTCGCTGACGCTGGGCAAGGACTTCGGCAAGGGCCTGTCCGCCTCGCTGCAGGTGATCGCCACCGACGCGAAGAAGGAGGACTACCAGACCTCCAACGGCAAGTTCACCGGCCGCACCGGCGTCGTCGCCGGCGTGAAGTACTCGTTCTGACGTCCCGCGGCCCGGCGCGAACCGGGCCGCACCCCGTTTCACAAGAACCGGACGCGAGGGCGTCCGCCAGCCTGGAGATAAGACCATGAAGATGGTGACTGCCGTCGTGAAGCCCTTCAAGCTCGACGAAGTGCGTGAGGCCCTGAGCGCCATCGGCGTGCAGGGCATCACGGTGACCGAAGTGAAGGGCTTCGGCCGCCAGAAGGGCCACACGGAGCTGTACCGCGGCGCCGAGTACGTCGTGGACTTCCTGCCCAAGGTGAAGATCGAAGCCGCCGTCGACGATGCCCTCGTCGACCAGGTCATCGAGGCCATCGAGCGCTCCGCGCGCACCGGAAAGATCGGCGACGGAAAGATCTTCGTCTCGCCGCTCGAGCAGGTGGTGCGCATCCGCACCGGCGAGACCGGCAAGGACGCCCTCTGAGGCGCCGCACGACTTCCCGCACGTTTTCGACACCACACGCTTCCAACTCCTGAAAGCTCTGCCACCATGAGAAAGCTTCTCGCTTCCCTCGCCCTGGGCCTCGCGGTCCTCGGGTTCTCCGCGACGCCGTCGCTCGCGGCCGACGCCGCGGCCTCGGCGCCCGCCGCGTCCGCCCCGGCCGCCGCCGCAAGCGCGCCCGCCGCCGACGCCTCCGCCCCGGCTGCCGCAGCCGCCCCCGCGTCCGCCGCCGCTTCGACGCCGACGATCGTCGAGACGGTCAACAAGGGCGACGTGTCCTGGATGCTCGTGTCCACCGCGCTCGTCATCATGATGTCGATCCCCGCGCTGGCGCTGTTCTACGGTGGCCTGGTGCGCAGCAAGAACATGCTGTCCGTGCTGATGCAGGTGTTCGTCACGTTCTCGCTGATCGTGGTGCTGTGGGCCATCTATGGCTACAGCTTCACGTTCACGCAGGGCAGCGGGTGGCTGTCGCCGTTCTTCGGCGGCGCCTCGCGCGTGTTCCTGAGCGGCACCTTCGACGCGGCCAAGGGCACGTTCTCCAACGCAGCCACGTTCAGCAAGGGGGTCGTGCTGCCGGAGCTGGTCTACGTCGTGTTCCAGGCGACGTTCGCGGCCATCACGTGCTGCCTGATCGTCGGCTCGTTCGCGGAACGCATGAAGTTCTCCGCCGTGCTGGCCTTCATGGTGCTGTGGTTCACGTTCAGCTACGTGCCCATCGCGCACATGGTCTGGTTCTGGCAAGGCCCGGACGCCTACACCGGCAAGGACGTGGTCGACGCCCAGAATGCCACCGCCGGCCTGATCTGGCAGTGGGGCGCGCTGGACTTCGCCGGCGGCACCGTGGTGCACATCAACGCCGCCGTCGCCGGCCTGGTCGGCGCGTTCATGGTGGGCAAGCGCATCGGCTACGGCAAGGAAGCGTTCACGCCGCACTCGACCACGCTGACCATGGTGGGCGCCTCGCTGCTGTGGGTGGGCTGGTTCGGCTTCAACGCGGGCTCCGCGCTGGAAGCCAACGGCTCGGCTGCGCTGGCCTTCGTCAACACGTTCACCGCCACCGCCGCCGCCGTGCTGTCGTGGTCGCTGGGCGAAGGCCTGATGAAGGGCAAGGCCTCGATGCTGGGCGCCGCCTCGGGCGCGGTCGCCGGCCTCGTGGCGATCACCCCGGCCGCCGGCAACGTCGGCCTGATGGGCGCGATCGTCCTCGGCCTGATCGCCGGCTTCGCGGGCCTGTGGGGCGTGCATGGCCTCAAGAAGCTGCTGGGCGCGGACGACTCCCTGGACGTGTTCGGCGTGCACGGTGTCTGCGGCATCGTCGGCGCGCTGCTGACCGGCATCCTGAACAACCAGGCGCTCGGCGGGCCGGGCATGGTCACCGACTGGGTCACCGGCGCGGTCGGCTCCAACGGCATGTGGGCGCAGTTCCTGATCCAGGCCAAGGGCGTCGGCGTGACGATCGTCTGGTCGGGCGTCGTCTCCATCATCGCCTACAAGCTGGTCGACCTGACCATCGGCCTGCGCGTGACGGAAGACGAAGAGCGCGAAGGCCTGGACATCACGTCCCACGGCGAGACGGCCTACGCCAAGTAAGCCGCTTCAACGAGCCCGCCGCGCGGGCTCGCGAATGCGAAGGGCTGTCCGCCAGGGCAGCCCTCTTTTCATGGCAGGAACGAAAAGGCCCCGACTCGCGGGGCCTTCGTCATGGCGCGGGACGCGTCAGCGCGCGCGGCGGCGCAGGCGCCAGGCGAGCAGGCCCAGGCCGGCGAACGTCAGCGGCAGCGTGCCGGGCTCGGGCACCGCCGGCACGAGGTCGGCCGCGTAGGCGTCGATCGAGCCGAAGAAGATGCCGCCGAGGTCGCCGCCGGTCAGGTTCTCGAACGTGATCGTCATGACGTGGTCGTCGACCGTCGCAGTGGGCGTGCCGCCGATCATCGCGAACTGCTCGGCGCTGACCGTGTCGGTGCTCACGCTGCCCGTGCCGCTGGCGTCGGTCAGCTTCAGGAACACCGAGGCCCAGGTGTCGGTCTGCGGGTCGGCAAAGGTCGACAGCGCGGACGCGCTCGCGTCGGCCGTGATCACCAGCCGCGTGTCGGCCGACAGCGTGAACGGCGCGTAGATGGCCCCGTCGCCCAGCTGCACGGTGCTGGCGCCGTACTGGCCACGGGCGCCGAGCGCAGCCGACGCGAGGGCGCTGGCCCCCTGCCCGAGCGGGTCGCCCATGAACTGCGCCAGTGCCGAGGCGGCGCCGCGCGTGCTCGACGACGAACCGGCGCCCAGCGGCGCGCCGCCCTGGTGGGTGTCGGTGAGGACGTTGCCCGGCACGCCGCTCTCGGCCGCGATGAACGAACCGCCCTGCAGGTTCTGGAAGGTGAGCGACGGCGCGATGCCGTCATTGGGATTCAGGTCGATCAGCTGGACGTGGAAGTCCGTCAGCGACGCCGTGGCCGTGCTGGCCGCCGCCGGCAGCGCAGCCAGCGACACGATGGCCGCGGCGATGGTCGCGAGCGCTTTTCCTTGCATCTTGGGTTCCCTGTTGTCTCCTCGCGTGCCGCCCTCTGCGGCCGCGCGCATGCACCAGTCTAGGACGCCGCCCAGCCCCCTGCTCGGGCACGTCGCAACCGGGTGTATTTGTCGTCAGCAAATCGCTTGCTGGCGCCATTTCGGCATTCGGATTGCCCGCCCGGCCCTCGAACTGTCGGGCACCGCCCTGTCGAGCGCAAGGCCCTGGCATCCCCTCGTCGCGGTACCCCCTGGGGCATCGCGCCTTGCGCGCGCGGCGCATCAAGGAAGGACCACATCGTGCAGGCCCAGAACCTCGCCTCCGGCTCGCCCGCCGATCATTCCATCCTGCTCGACAACTGGCGCGGCTGGGCGATCATCTTCGTCGTCGCCGGCCATTTCTGGCACGTGCCCGCGATCGACTCGGGGCGCGTCGGCGTCGAGCTGTTCTTCGTGCTGTCGGGCCGCCTGATGGCCGACCTGCTGTTCGTCAAGCACACGCCGCTGCCCACCTTCTTCCAGCGCCGGTTCACCCGCGTGCTGCCGCTGTCGCTGATGTTCGTGTTCACGGCCTGGATCGCGTTCCCGCCCGGCCCGCTGCACCTGCCCGACAAGGCCGCGCTGGCGTCGCTGGGCATGGTGGTCAACTACACGCAACTGGTCGGCATCAGCGCGCCGGTGACCGACCACTACTGGTCGTTGTGCGTCGAGGAGCACAGCTACGTCGCGCTCGCGCTGCTGGCGCTCGCCCTGCGCCGCAGCGGCCGCGACCGCGGGGCGACGGCCGGCTGGATCTGCCTGGCGCTGGCCGCCCTGATGATGCTCAACGGCGTGCGGCTGTGGCTGCTGACGCA
>DATCRO010000013.1:0-2885 GCA_036569025.1 Burkholderiaceae bacterium | reverse complement strand
GCCTTGAACGACGAATCGGATCATGGAGGGAGATCGCCCCTGGTGGGGCGGCCGGGCTTCAAACCCGTTTGGTGGCGCCAGCCGTCGCCGGGAAGGTTCGACTCCTTCCTCCCTCCGCCGTCGAGCGGGCATTCGACGAGTCGGCGTAGAACTGCTTCTTCAGGGCACCACGTGCAGCGACGGCTCGCCGGCTTCCACGCGGCCGATGACTGCGGCGCGCGCGAAGCCCTCGTCGCGGAAGACCTTCAGCACCGCATCGACCGCATCGGGCGTGCAGCTCACGAGCAGGCCGCCCGAGGTCTGCGGATCGCTCAGCAGGTTCTGCGTGGTGGCGTGCAGGCCGGGGACGAGTTTCACGTCGGCGCCGTATCCGGCCCAGTTGCGGCCGGATGCGCCGGTGACCATGCCTTCGGCGGCCATCACCACCACGTTCTCGAGCAGCGGCACCCTCGACCACTCGATGACGGCCCTGAGCTTCGCGCCGCGCGCCAGCTCGAGCGCGTGGCCGGCCAGGCCGAAGCCGGTGACGTCCGTGAGCGCATGCACGCCGTCGAGAGCCGACAGCGCGATGCCGGGGGTGTTGAGCTTCGTCGTGTTCTCGATGAGCTGACGATAGCCGGTCTCGGAGAGCTGTTCCTTCTTGAGCGCGGCGGAGAGCACGCCCACGCCCAGCGGCTTGCCCAGCACGAGCACGTCGCCGGCCTTCGCGTCGGCGTTGCGGCGTACGCGCTCGGGGTGCACCAGGCCCATGGCGACGAGGCCGTAGATGGGCTCGACCGAATCGATGGTATGGCCGCCCGCAATGGGGATGCCGGCCGCGCGGCACACGTCCTGTCCGCCGCGCACGATCTCGGCGATGACCTCCACGGGCAGCTGGTTGATGGGCATGGCGACGAGCGCCAGCGCCATGATCGGGCGCCCGCCCATCGCGTACACGTCGCTGATCGCGTTGGTCGCGGCGATGCGGCCGAACTCGTACGGGTCGTCGACGATGGGCATGAAGAAGTCGGTGGTCGCGATCAGCGCCTGCTGGTCGTTGAGCCGGTAGACGGCTGCGTCGTCGGCGGTCTCGATGCCCACCATGAGCTCGGGCGGGATCAGCCCGCCGGCCTGGTTCTTCAGGATCTGCGACAGCACGCCTGGCGCGATCTTGCAGCCGCAGCCGCCACCATGCGAAAAGCTCGTGAGGCGCAGGGGCGCGAGCGGGTTCATGAGAGTCGGGTTCATGGCGCGATTATCGAATCGGGCCCGCTTTCTACAATCCCGTCCTTTCCAAAACCGCAAGCCTCCGAGGCGCATCCATGAAAAAGACACTCACCCGACTGGCCCTTGCCCTGAGCTTCTGCGCCGCAGGCGCCGGCGCCTTCGCGCAGGGCGTGCTGCGCGTCTCGGCCATTCCCGACGAGGCGCCCACCGAGCTTCAGCGCAAGTTCACGCCGCTGGGCGACTATCTCAAGAAGGAAACCGGCATGGACGTGCAGTTCACGCCCGTGACCGACTACGCCGCCGTGGTCGAGGGCCTGGCCACCAACAAGATCGACCTGGCCTGGCTCGGCGGCTTCACCTACGTGCAGGCGCGCATCCGCACCAACGGCGGCGCGGTGCCCATCGTGCAGCGCGCGGAGGACGAGGTGTTCACCAGCAAGTTCATCGTGCCGGTGGACAGCACCGCCAAGACGCTGGCCGACCTGAAGGGCAAGACCTTCGCGTTCGGCGCGCCCTCCTCCACCTCGGGCAGCCTGATGCCGCGCTACTTCCTTCTGCAGGCGGGCATCAACCCCGAGAAGGACTTCAAGACCGTCGCGTTCTCGGGCGCGCACGACGCCACCGTGGCCTTCGTGGCCGCCTCGCGCGCCGAAGCCGGCGTGCTCAACGCGTCAGTGTGGGACAAGCTGGTGGAGGCAAAGAACCCCAACGCCGCCAAGGTGCGCGTGCTGGCCACCACGCCGACCTACTACGACTACAACTGGACCGTGCGCCCCGGCCTCGATCCCGCGGTCACGAAGAAGCTGACCGACGCCTTCCTCAAGCTCGACCCGGCCAACCCGGCGCACAAGGAAATCATGGCGCTGCAGCGCGCGAGCAAGTTCATCCCGACCAAGTCGTCGAACTACGACGGGATCGAGACGGCGGGCAAGTCGGCTGGCCTGATCAAGTGAGCCTGCGCGGATGAGTTTTTCGCTGGAAGGCGCGGGCGTCGTCCATCCCAACGGCCAGCGCGCGCTGGCCGGCGTGACGCTGTCCGCGCGCGATGGCGAACGCATCGCCGTCATCGGCCCTTCGGGGGCAGGCAAGACCACGCTGCTGCGCGTGCTCGGCGCGTCGCTGCGGCCAGGCGAAGGCGAGGTGCAGGCGCTCGGCGCCAGGCCGTGGCAGCTGCCCGCGGCGGCGCTGAAGAAGCTGCGCGCCCGCATCGGCACCGTGCACCAGTCGCCGCCCATCGCGCCGAGGCTGCGCGTGGTCACTGCCGTGCTTGCAGGGCGGCTCGGCGAATGGTCGATGCTGCGCGCGCTGGGCTCGCTGCTGCATCCCTCGGACATCGCCGGTGCGCACGAGGTGCTCTCGCGCCTTGCGCTGGAAGACCGCCTGTTCGAGCGCTGCGACCGGCTCTCCGGCGGCCAGCTGCAGCGCGTGGGCATCGCACGCGTGCTCTACCAGCGCCCCGCCCTGCTGCTGGCCGACGAGCCGGTGTCCGCACTCGACCCCACGCTGGCCGACGCGGCCATCGGCCAGCTCGTTGCGCAGAGCGAATCGACCGGCGCGACGCTGATGGCATCGCTGCATGCGGTGGACCTCGCACTGCGCTGGTTTCCGCGCGTCGTCGGCATGCGCGCCGGGACGGTGATGTTCGACCTGCCGGCATCGCAGGTCACGCCAGAGATGCT
>DATCRO010000012.1:0-3246 GCA_036569025.1 Burkholderiaceae bacterium | reverse complement strand
CAAACGGCGGGTTACGCCTGCGGCTAACCCGCCCTACGGGTGGCCGGACCAGAAAAAAAATGGGCGTCTCGCGACGCCCTTCGTTCACCTGGCTGCCTGCGAGGCCGCCGGCGCCGCCGCGGCCGCGCGCGGCGCCGCGTTCTTCACGTACATGTCGAACCAGCGCACCATCTCGTAGATCTGCTGCTCCTGCGACTCCATCGCGGAGTACCAGTGCGGCTCGTGCGGCAGCATGACCAGGCGCGCGGTGCCGCCGTTGCCGCGGATCGCCTCGAACAGCTTCTGCGACTGCAGCGGCGTCGTGCCCGGGTTGGCGTCGTCCTCGCCGTGCATGATCAGCAGCGGCAGCTTGATCTTGTCGGCCGAGAAGAACGGCGAGACCTTCTCGTAGACCTCCGGCGCCTCCCACACCGAGCGCCGCTCGTTCTGGAAGCCGAACGGCGTCAGCGTCTTGTTGTACGAGCCGCTCGTGGCCACGCCGGCGCGGAACAGCTCGGAGTGCGCGATCAGGTTGACCGTCATCAGCGCGCCGTGGCTGTGGCCGGTGACGCCGATGCGCTCGGGGTCGGCCACGCCCAGCCGCACCGCCTCGTCGACCGCCGCCTTCGCGTCGGCGACCAGTTGCGGCAGGTAGTCGTCGTAGGCCTTCTTCGGGTCGCCGATCACCGGGAACGACGCGCGGTCGATGATCGCGTAGCCGGCCAGCAGCAGCAGCTGGTACTGGCGCAGGCGCGTGAAGGTGTACTGCGAGCCCGAGACCTGCCCTGCCTTGGACGCATCCGCGTAGTCCAGCGGATACGCGTACAGGATCGTCGGCACGCGCGTGCCCTCGACGTAGCCCGGCGGCGTGTACAGCGTGAACGACAGGTCGACACCGTCGGCGCGCTTGTAGGTCACCAGGCGCTTGCTGATCGCACGCACCGCGGGCGTCGGGTCGGGAATGTGCGTGACGGGCACGCGGTTCGACGCGAACGCTGCCTCGCCCGCGGGGGCGCTCGCGCTCGCGTCACGCGTGGGTGCGAGCGTGCGCAGGTATGCGTTGGGCGGGCTGGTGGTCGACTGGTGCCAGGTCAGGAACGCGTGGTCGTCCGGTCCCGTGAAGGCGATGAAGCGCTCGAGCGAGTCGCGCTCGCTGCGGAACAGGCGCTCGCTCTTGCGGGTGACCAGGTCCAGCCGATCCAGGAACGGCCGGTCGCCGTCCGGCGAGGCGCCGTTGCCGGCCAGGAAGATCGCGTCGCCCTGCATGCGGATCAGGTACTGGCCGTCGGGCTGCACGCGGTAGACGGGGCTGCCCGGGTCGGCGTACTTCTCGTCGCTGGACAGATCCCACAGTACGCGCCGGTCAGCCTGCGGGTGGTCGACGTCCATCAGCGAGGTCTTCGTCCAGTGGCGGTTCTCGTCGTACTCGCGCAGCAGCGCGACGTCGCGTTTCTCCGTCCACTCGAAGCCGACGAAGCGCTGCTCGGTGCGCGCGATCTCCACCGGCGGCGCGGTGAACGGCGCCTTCTGCAGCATCACCTTGTCGCGCTGCGGCACCTTGGCCTTCCAATCGCCGCCGTCCAGCGCCTCGGGCCAGACGAGCGTGGCCGGGTCGTCCGAGCGCCACGCGAAATCGCGCGGGCCGGTGGGCACGCCGGCCACCGGCACCCGGTCGGTCAGCGGGATCGAGGCGATCGTGTGGCGGGTCACCGCGCCCTTCCTGCCAAGAGTCCAGACCTCGACCTCGCGCGGGAAGCGCTCATACGTGGTGACGTACGAGTACGGCTTGTGGATCACCGCGACCAGCAGGTGCTGGCCGTCCGGCGCCGGGTCGAGCTCGGCGACGTTGCCGGCCGGCCCGACCGGCGTGACCGCGAGCGTCGCCGCGTCCACGAGCGCGACCTGCGAGGCCGCGTACCAGTCGAACAGGTCCTCGTCGTGCGGGCTCTTGAGCGTGTCGCGCGTCTCGTAGGTGCTGCTCTCGCCCTTGCCCTGGCCGGTCTCCTGGATGCTGGGGCCGGGCGGAACGACCGGTTCCGGCGGCGGCGCGCCCTTGCTGGCGACCAGCTTGACCAGCAGCGACCGGTGATCGGGCATCCATTGCAGATCGTTGTCCATCATCGGGTTCAGGCGCACGCCCGGCACCTTGTGCAGCGCGCCGGTGGCGGCGTCGCCGATCCACAGCTCGACGGCGTCCTTGACGGTGTTGGCGAACGCGAAGCGCTTGCCGTCCGCCGACCAGTGCGGCCGGCCCGCGCAGGCGCCCGCCGGCAACTGCACCGGCGTGGCCGCGCCGCCCGGCACGGCCACCAGGCCGAACGAGTGCGCGCACGGCGTGATGCCGTAGCCGCCCGGGGTGTCGTGCTTGCTGTGGTTGGCGATCTCGATGCGGCTGCCCGCCAGCTTCAGGAACGGCGCGGCCACGCGCGACATCGGCGGGAACTCCTGCCACGAGACCAGCAGCAGCGACTGGCGCGTCGGGCTCGTGTAGACCGTGGGCGGCGCCGGCGCGTGCAGCACGTCGAGGATGGCCTTGGGCGGCTGGTCATAGCCGTGCGGGGCGGAGGCCGGCTGCGCCGGGGCGGCCGCCAGCGCGGCTCCGGCGACCAAGGTGATGGCGAGGCCCGGCACCAGGTGGCGGGCGAGGACGTGCGGCATGGGCGATGTTCCTTCGGATCGAGGGTGTGGAGGCCGTGGCCCGCGCGCCTCGTGGGCGCCGGTCGCGGCCGATACAGCGCCCGACTATGGCATGGCGCACCATGCGACCGCCGGCGGCTATGCTGCCGGTCATGTCCACCGACCTCGACTCCCTGCGCGACCGCCTGCGCGCCTTCGCGCTCGAGCGCGACTGGGGCCAGTTCCACTCGCCCAAGAACCTCGCCTGCGCGCTCTCGGTCGAAGCCGCCGAGTTGCTGGAGCACTTCCAGTGGATGACCGACGAGCAGAGCCGCACCCCCGCCGACGCGCAGCGCGAGCAGATCGCGCACGAGGCCGCGGACGTGCTGCTGTACCTGATCCAGCTCGCCGACCAGCTGGGCATCGACCTGGTCGCCGCCGCCGATCGCAAGATGGCGCTCAACGCGGCGCGCTATCCGGTCGAGACCGCGCGCGGCAGCAGCCGCAAGGCCGGCGCCTGAGCCGCGGACTGTCTCTTTTCCGCACGGTCGTTCGCTGCGCGTCCGATACGACCCGGGGCGCCTGCGCGTCCCGCCACCCCGAAGCCTTGCTGCTCGCTTCCGGGACGCGGCGGGGGCGACGCACCAGGAC
>DATCRO010000011.1:0-8231 GCA_036569025.1 Burkholderiaceae bacterium | reverse complement strand
TCACGAAGGCGCGCGACATCGTCGGCGTGCTCAACGTCGACGGACTCGACAGCATCCCGCCCTTGCTGCAGACTCCCGGCGACCCGACGCTCAAGACCCTCGTGTTCACGCTGTGGGCGTCGACGGAGAAAATCCGTGAATCGCTGGCCCTGGCCGACACCGGAGAACCGCTGCATGACGATTGACCTGCCCGCGACCCATCCCGCCGCCACGGAGCATCACGAGGAGATCGTGCAGTTCGTGTTCCGCTCGGCCGCATCGTCGGGCCTGCTGGAGCACGCCCGCGCGCTGCTGGGCGCGGCGCCGAAGGAGCTGGCCGAGTCCTTCGAGCAGGCGGTGCGCACTTCGGGCCTCGCATCCTGAGCGCCGCGCCCGCCCCCGTCGACGAGGCCACGCTGGCCGATCTGGTGGCGCGCGCCCGCGCCGTGCTGCCCAACGCGCATGCGCCCTACTCCGACTTCCGCGTCGCCGCGGCGGTGCTGGACGAGCAGGGGCGCGTGCACCTGGGCGTCAACGTCGAGAACGCGTCGTACGGGCTGACCAACTGCGCCGAGCGCGTGGCGATCGGCGTGGCCGTCGCCGCCGGGGCCAAGCGTATCCTGGCCGTGGGCGTCACGGCCGCGAAGCTGCACCCGATCACGCCCTGCGGCGCCTGCCGCCAGGTCATCCGCGAGTTCGCCGGCGCCGATGCGCCGGTGGCCAGCGACGCGGCCGACGGGTCGCTGGTGATCACCACGGCGGGTGCGCTGCTGCCGGGGGCGTTCAGCTTCGAGACCGACCCGGACGGCCCAGGCTAGAGCTTGGCCGCGAGTTCCCGGACCAGTTGCGCCGCCGGGATCGCGCGGCAGCCGCTCACGTCCTGGCCCGCCCACAGCGGCGAGAAGTCGCCGCGCCCCGCCTGCTCCGCCGCGGCGCGCAGCGGAGCAAGCGCGTTGACCGCCGACGGGAAGGCCGGCGGCAGCGTGCTCATCGGGCCCATCTCGCGCATCAGCCGGTTGACGATGCCGCGCGCGGGACGTCCGGTGAAGAGGTTGGTGAGCGCCGTGTCGCGCGCCCCCTCGCCCTGCAGCGCGGCGCGGTGCACCGCGCTGGTGGTCGCCTCCGGACACAGGAGGAAGGCCGTGCCCAGCTGGACGGCGCTGGCCCCCAGGCGCAGCGCCGCGGCCACGCCCTCGGCCGTGGAGATGCCGCCCGCCGCGATCACCGGCACGCGCACCACCTCGAGGATGGACGTGAGCAACGGCAACGTGCGCAGCTGCGTCGACAGGTCGCAGGCCGGCCCGTAGTCCAGGAAGACGGCGCGATGGCCGCCGGCGTCGGCGCCCTGCGCGATGACGGCGTCGACGCCGTGCGCCGCGAGCCACTGCGCCTCGGCCACGGTCGTCGCCGAGGACCACACCTGCGCGCCGGTGGCCCGCACGCGCTCGAGCAGCGGCGCCGGCGGCAGGCCGAAGTGGAAGCTGACGACCTCGGGCCTGAGCGCCTCGATCGCGGCGGCGGCCTCCTCGCCGAACGGCAGCCGGCCCGGCCCGTTCTGGATCGCCGACTCCGGCACGCCCAGCTCGTCGTAGTACGGCCGCAGCGCCTCGCGCCAGGCGGCCTCGCGCTGCGGGTCGGCGGGCGGCACGACATGGCAGAAGAAATTGAGGTTGACGGGCAGGCGGCCGCCGCGGCGGATCTCGGCCACCGCGTCGCGCAGCGCCTGCGGCGTCATCGCGGCGCCGGGCAGCGAACCGAGCGCGCCGGCGCCCGCCACGGCCGCGGCCATCGCCACGCCCTGGAAGCCGGCCAGCGGGGCCTGGACGATCGGGAGCTCGAGGCCCAGGCGAGCGGTGAACGAGCGGGCGGCGGCGGTGTTCATGGACGCATGTTGGCACCGCGGACGTGTCCCGTGCTGTTGTCGGGGCATGGACCTTGCCGCACCGGGCGCACCCTCCGCCGCCGACGCGGCGGGCCCGTTCACCAACCATGGAGCTCTCATGCAATCCAAGCCGTTGACCCTGCTGTCCGCCGCCACCGTCGCGCTCGCCGCCGCGCTGGGCGCCCACGCCGCGGACACGTCCGCCAAGTTGTCTCATCAGGACAAGTCCTTCATCAAGGATGCCGCCGAGGCCGGCAATGCCGAGGTCGAGGGCAGCAAGGTCGCCGTCTCGCAGTCGGCCAACGGCGACGTGAAGGCCTTCGCCCAGCAGATGGTCGACGACCACGGCAAGGCCGGCAGCGAACTCAAGGCGCTGGCCGACCAGAAGGGCGTGAAGGTGTCCGACGAGCCGTCGACCTTGAAGAAGACCGAGATCAAGATGCTGTCGGGCCGCAAGGGCTCCAGCTTCGACCAGCACTACGCCGACTCGATCGGCGTGAAGGCGCACGAGGACACGGTCAAGCTGTTCCAGAAGGAGATCGACAAGGGCACCGACGCCGACGTCAAGGCCTGGGCGCAGAAGACGCTGCCCACGCTGCAGCACCACCTCGAGATGGCACGCCAGCTCAAGACGAAGACGGACGCCGAGCCGAAGTCCTGAGGCCGGCCCGGGCGCCGCGCCGTCGCTCGCGGCGCGAGCGCCCTCGTCCCTTTCACAGGAATCGACCATGCAGCACATCGTCGTCGGAACGTTCGACCAGCAGGCGGCCGCGTGCGCGGCCATCGTCGCGCTCGCCAACGACCGCTTCGACCCGCGCCGCGTCCACGCCATCGAGACCCCCGTGCCGTCGACCGCCGAGGCCGCCGACAGCGCTCCGGCCGCGCCGGTCGCCGACGACAGCGTGGTCGACCACCTGCGCAACTTCTTCGCCGGGCTGCTGGGCATCGGCCACGATGTCAGCGCCTACGCCGCCGCCATGCGCCGCGGCGGCGCGGTGGTGCGGGTGGACGTCGACGACCAGCCCCAGGCGGCGCGAGCCGAACTGGCGTTTGCCAGGGCGGGCGCGATCGACATCACCCGCCGTCCGCGGCACTGATGCCCTGACGCGGCCGCCGGTCGCGTCAGGCGCCTGACGCGGGCCGCCTGCGCGTTGTCGCCCGGTCGCCACGTGGCGTTTCCGAGCACAGGCAAGCGCCGGCGCATCCCGTATGCTCGCGCCGGAACCTTCCGCAGACCGGGAGTCGCCCGCTCCCAATGAACTCCAAGCAACCGCAGCTCCAGGCGCAGCGCGTCAAGACGACCACCATGACGGTGGTCAGTTCGTTGCTGCAGGCCTTGCTGATCGGCCTGTTCGCGTGGAACGGCACCGTCGGGTGGACGGTGGCGGGCTGGTTCTTCGTGCTGAGCGTCGGCAGCACGGGCTTCTTCCTGCTGTCGGTCGTGCGCGGCTGGAACCTGCGGTTCAGGGATCGCTGGCTGCTGTGGGCGCAGCTGATCTCGAACTACGTGATCCAGCTGATCTTCATCGTCGCGGCGCCGCGGCTGTGGATGATCTTCCTGGCCTCCAGCCTGGTGTCGTTCAACTACGCGATGCTGGGCTTCACGCCGCAGCAGTTCCGCTGGACATGGCTGGGCTTCGGCGCGACCACCGCGCTGGCGCTGTGGATCGGCCGCGCGCAGTTCGCCTACCCGGAACTGACGAACCTCAACATCGCGCTGATGTGGCTGTTCTTCTTCCTGGCGGTGCGCCGGCTGTCGCTGATCGGCATGCAGTTCAGCACGCTGCGCGCCGAGCTGTCGCAGCGCAACAAGCAGCTGACGCTGTCGCTGGCGCGCATCCAGGAGCTCGCCAGCCATGACGACCTGACCGGCGCGTTCAACCGCCGCCACTTCATGGAGCTGCTGCAGGACGAGCGCGAGCGCTCGCACCGCACGCAGCAGCCCTACTCGGTGGCGCTGTTCGACCTCGACCACTTCAAGACGATCAACGACCGCTTCGGCCACGCCGCCGGCGACGCCGTCCTGCGCGACTTCTGCACGCTGGTGCAGGCCCACATGCGCGTGACCGACCGCTTCGCGCGCTGGGGCGGCGAGGAGTTCGTGCTGCTGATGCCCGTCACCACGCCGGTCGAGAGCGCGTCGCTCGCCGTCGAGCGCATCCGCAGCGCGGTGGCCGCGCATGCGTGGACCGCCATCGACGCGCTGCCGGCCGACTTCCGCGTGACGGTGTCGGCCGGCGTCGCCACCAGCGTGCAGGGCGAGCCCGTGGAGGCGCTGGTGGCACGCGCCGACACCGCGCTCTACCAGGCCAAGCGTGCGGGCCGCAACTGCTTCGTGATGGCGCCCTGACCTACTGGCCCGCGCGCCAGCTCGTGAAGAACAGGCCCGCGACGGCCACGCCCATCACCGCCGTGGCGGCCCAGCCGAAGATGCGGTGGCGCAGGCTGATGGTGAAGCGGCCCATGAGGCGCCGGGACTGTCCGATCCACATCATCACCACCATGATGGGCACCGAGATGACGCCGTTGACGATGGCGCTCCACACCAGCGCCTTGATCGGGTCGACCTCCAGCGTGCTCATGAGCGTGCCGATCAGCGTGGCCGCGATGATGATCACGTAGAAGCCGCGCGCCTCGTGGAAGCCGCGCGACAGGCCCGACTTCCAGCCGAACGCCTCGCTCACCGCGTAGGCCGCCGAGCCGGCCAGCACCGGCACGGCCAGCAGCCCGGTGCCGATGATGCCCAGCGCGAAGATCGCGAACGCGAACTGCCCGGCCACCGGCCGCAGCGCCTCGGCGGCCTGCGACGAGGTCTGGATGTTGGTGACCCCGTGCAGGTTCAGCGTGACGCCCGTGGCGATGACGATGCACAACGCGATCACGTTGGAGAACACCATGCCGAACGACGTGTCCTGCTTGATGCGCGACAGGTGCTCCGCGGCGTATTCCGGGTTGTCGCGCAACTTCGCGGCCTCGGGCCGGCGCGCGTTGTCCTCCACCTCCTGCGAGGCCTGCCAGAAGAACAGGTAGGGGCTGATCGTGGTGCCGAGCACGGCGACCACCATGGACGCGTAGTCGGTCATCGTCGTGCCCGCGGGCACGAAGCGCCACGGCGCCAGGCCCTCGACGGCCACCTGGCGCCACGGCACCGACACCGACAGGATCACCGCCACGTAGGCGAACAGCCCCAGCGTGAGCCACTTGAGCACGCGCACCGTGCGCTCGTACGAGAACGCCACCTGGCCGACGATCGACAGCGCGCCGAAGCCCGCCACGTAGACGCTCGCGTGGCCGCCCGCGAGCAGGCGCACGGCCTCGCCCATCGCGCCGATGTCGGCGGCGATGTTGATGGTGTTGGCCGCCACCAGCAGCCCCACGAGCGCCAGCGTCAGCCAGCGCGGGCACATCTTGGCGATGTTGGCGCCCAGGCCCTCGCCGGTGACCCAGCCGATGCGTGCCGACAGCATCTGGATGCCGATCATCAGCGGCGTGGTCAGCAGCAGCGTCCACACGAGGCCGAAGCGGAACTGCGAGCCGATCTGCGAATAGGTGGCGATGCCGCTCGGATCGTCGTCCGCGGCGCCCGTGATGAGGCCGGGGCCGAGCCGCCTGGCGAAGCCGTCGATGCGGCCGTTGAGCTTGACGTTCATGTCACACCTCCCAGTGCAGGCGCAGCGCGAAGAACGACACCGGCCCGCGATCCTTGTTGTAGCCCGGATTGGCGACCCGCTGCACATCGGCTGTGAGCGTGAAGCCGGCGTTCAGTTCCGCCGCGTAGTACAGCTCGGCGAACTGCTCGTGTCCGTAGCGCAGCGCGCCGTCGCCGAGGAAATCCGTGATGCCGCCGCGGGCGAGGTAGTCGCGGTGCCCGGCGGAAATCGCCTGCGCGCCGGCCGCCAGCCCGACGACGTCCTTCGCGCGCGACCAGCGCACGCCCTTGAGCGACAGGCCGGCGCTGACCGACGCATCGGCCTCCGTGAACGCCTCGGTCTCGGTGCGGCCGTCGGCGCGCAGCGCCCGCACGAACACGCCCAGGTCGCCGGCCAGCTGCTGTTCGGCGTCGATGCCGAAGCCGGACTTGGCGTGATCGGCGCCGCGCACGGCCTCCAGGCTCGGCGCGGTGCCGACGGGCGCAGCGGCCAGCGCATCGTCGTAGGCGCCCATGCGCGCGCGGGCGCGGAACGCGATCACGCGCACCGCCCCGGCGAGCGCGCCGAACGCATGCGTGTGCACGAGCTCCACCTGGTCGCCGTGGTGGCGCAGCAGGTCGCCATCCAGTTCGAGCCCGTTGGGCAGCTTCGGCTCGGCGAAGCGGCCGGCGCGCAGCGTCCACGGGCCGTCGTCCCAGTCGATCGCGAGGCCGTCGGTGTAGCCGCGCGCGTCGGCCGGGTAGTCGAAGGCGCCGTGCGTCATCAGCGCCCAGTTCAGGAACTGCGTGCGCGGGTCGTGGGCATACGAGCTGGTGTCGAACACGTCCAGCAGGGACAGGCGCCCCGCGGTGACGACGACACGCCGCGCCGCGTAGGTCGACTTGAGCTGGTTGGCGTCGGCGTCGACGGACACCGCATCGCCTCCCAGCTCGAAGGTGTGGCGAACGAACAGGCGCGCGAGGTAGAGCGTCGGGTCGCGGCCCGAGGTCTTGGCGAGCTCGCCGTTGGGGAACGCGGCCAGGCCGCCGAGGCCCGACAGCGGCACGCCCTGCACGACCTCGGGATCGAGGTAGGCCTCGGTGCCGTCGCCCAGGCGCACGCCCAGCGCCGCGGTGGCGGTCAGCGAATAGCTCGCGCCCGGTTGCGCGCGCAGGCTGCGCGGGCCAGCATACGGCGAATGGAAGGCGGGCTGGAACTGGCGGATGTAGGTCGACTGGAAATGGGCGTTCCAGGACTCCGCGTCCTGGGCGGACGCGGCAAGGGGCGACAGCAGGGCCGCGAGGAAGTATCGGAACAGGAATCGCATGCGGAACTCCTCCGCGCGCCGTTCGAGGCGCTGGCGGATGGACGCCGGTGGGCGTCGGATCGGGGAGAACCGGAAGGAAGCGCGGCGGACGCGGGCGCGTCGCGGAGGTGGCTTGCTTGCCGGGCGGTCAGGGCGTGGGTGCCTTCTGCCGCCCGTCGCGAGCCCGGGTGATCAGGCGCGCGCCGCGGACGACGAAGGCACGCGACTGGGATGGCAGTCCATGGTCGGTGCGTGTCGTGGGAGAAGCGGCGATTATCGGCAGGCCGTCGCCGTCGGGTCAAGCCGGTTCATGCACGCGACGGCCAGCGCAAGCGGGCGTTCAGGCGACGGCCGGCGTCGGACAGCGCCGCGCCTGAATCTCCGGTTCGCCTACAGGGCACGCCGCATGCTCTGCCGCGGGATGCGCCTGCTGCCCCGTCCCGCATCGACGTCCCCGCGCGCGCCGCGCCGCCGGCGCGCGGGCTGGGTGGCGCTCGCGGTGCTCGCGGCGCTCGTCGCGGTCGGTCTCGCGTTCGACGCGAACTGGCTGCGACCGCTGATCCGGCACCACGTGATGGCGCGCTCGGGCCGCAGCGTGCAGTTCGACGACCTGAAGCTGCATTTCGACGATGGGCTCGATCCCACGTTCGAGTTCCGCGGCCTCGTGATCCAGAACGCGCCCTGGGCGGCGTCCAGGGCGCCGCTGATCCGCGCGGGGCGCCTCGCGGCGACCGTGTCGTGGCGCACGCTCGGCTCGGGCATGACGGTCGTGCGCCGCCTGGAGCTCGACGACGCGCAGGTCGACATGGAGCGCCAGGCCGACGGCCTGCGCAACTGGCGCATCACGCGGCCCGACGACCGCGGCCCGCCCCGCGTCCGCGTGCTCGAGCTCGATGCCCGCAACAGCTCGCTGCACCTGGTGCACGCCGGCATCCCGCTGGTGCTGGACGCGCGCTCGACGCCGCTGCCCGCACCGCACGTGCTGCCCGCGCATGCCGACCTGCCGCTCACGCGCCACCTCGACGTCGCCGGCCGCTACCGCGATCGCGCGTTCGCGGGCCAGGCCGACGTCAGCGACGTGCTGACCTTCGGCGCCACGCCGCGCGTGTTCGCGCTGCGCGCGCAGGCCCGCCTGGGCGCGCTGTCCGTGCAGGCCGCGGGCACCAGCAACGACGTGCATGCGCTGGGCGACGTCGACGTCGACGCGTCCCTCGCCACGGCCGGCCCGGGCGACGTCTGGCCCCTGCCCGAGCTGCTGGCGCGGCTGCGGCCGCTGTCGGCGCAGGGCCACGTGGTGCACGCGGGGGAGCGCTGGACGGGGTCGGGCGTGCGGATGCGCGGGGGCCGCGGCACGAGCGTGGTCGTCGACGCGAGCTTCACCGGCGGCTTCAGGAGCGATACGCCGCGCCGCGCGCTGCGGGCCACGCTGCGCGAC
>DATCRO010000010.1:0-2119 GCA_036569025.1 Burkholderiaceae bacterium | reverse complement strand
TCTATGCGCGTATCGACCGTCGCCGCAAGATTCCGGTGACGTCGCTGATGTTCGCCCTCGGCCTCGACGGCGAGGCGATCCTGTCCACGTTCTACAAGAAGATTCTCTACAAGCGGACCAAGGAAGGCAGGCGCGTTCCGTTCGACGCCAACCGTTTCCGCGGCTACTCGACCATCAACGACCTGATCGACGCCGATACCGGCAAGGTCGTGCTCGAGGCCGGCAAGAAGCTCACCGTCCGCGCCGCCCGCCAGCTCCAGGAGAAGGGGCTCAAAGCGCTGCGTCTGTCGGATGAGGAACTCGTCGGCAACTACCTCGCCGAGGACCTCGTCAACCCGAAGACCGGTGAGATCCACGCCGAAGCCGGCGAGGAAATCACCGACAAGTCGATGAAGGCCCTCAACGAGCACGGCTACAAGGAACTGCCGCTGCTCGACATCGACCACGTCAATGTCGGCGCCTACATCCGCAACACGCTCTCGGCGGATAAGAACATGACGCGTGAAGACGCGCTGTTCGACATCTACCGCGTGATGCGCCCCGGCGAGCCGCCGACGCTGGATTCGGCGCAGGCGATGTTCCAGTCGCTGTTCTTCGACGCCGAGCGTTACGACCTCTCCGCGGTCGGCCGCGTCAAGATGAACATGCGCCTCGATCTCGATGCGCCCGATACCCAGCGCACGCTGCGCAAGGAAGACATCCTCTGCGTCATCAAGACGCTGGTGGACCTGCGCGACGGCAAGGGCGAGATCGACGACATCGACCATCTCGGCAACCGCCGTGTGCGCTCGGTCGGCGAGCTCATGGAGAACCAGTACCGCATCGGCCTGCTGCGCATGGAGCGCGCGATCAAGGAGCGCATGTCCTCGGTCGACATCGACACGGTCATGCCGCAGGACCTGATCAACGCCAAGCCGGCGGCTGCCGCCGTGCGCGAATTCTTCGGCTCCTCGCAGCTGTCGCAGTTCATGGACCAGACCAACCCGCTCAGCGAAATCACCCACAAGCGCCGCCTCTCGGCGCTTGGACCGGGCGGTCTGACCCGCGAGCGCGCCGGCTTCGAGGTGCGCGACGTGCATCCGACGCATTACGGCCGTATCTGCCCGATCGAGACGCCGGAAGGTCCGAACATCGGTCTGATCAACTCGCTCGCCACCTTCGCGCGCGTGAACAAGTACGGCTTCGTCGAGACGCCGTATCGCAAGGTCAAGGACGGCCGCGTCACCGACGAGGTCGTGTACCTCTCGGCGATGGAAGAGGGCCGCTACTCGGTCGCGCAGGCCAACGTGCCTGTCGACGCCAAGGGCCGTTTCACCGAAGACCTCGTGGTCTGCCGCGCCAGCGGTACCCGCGACGTCGTGCCGATGACGCCCGACAAGGTCGACTACATGGACGTTTCGCCGAAGCAGCTCGTTTCGGTCGCAGCAGCCCTGATCCCGTTCCTCGAGAACGACGACGCCAACCGCGCGCTGATGGGCTCGAACATGCAGCGCCAGGCGGTGCCACTGGTTCGCGCCGAGGCGCCGTTCGTCGGCACCGGCATGGAAGGCGTGGTTGCGCGCGACTCGGGTGCTGCGATCGCGGCGCGCCGTTCGGGCGTGATCGACCAGATCGACGCGACCCGCGTCGTCATCCGCGCCACGGAAGATCTCGATCCGACCAAGTCGGGCGTCGATATCTACCGCCTGATGAAGTACCAGCGCTCCAACCAGTCGACCTGCATCAACCAGCGTCCGCTGGTGAAGGTCGGCGACGTCGTCAAGAAGGGCGACATCATCGCTGACGGTCCGTCGACCGATCTCGGCGAGCTCGCGCTCGGCCGGAACGTGCTCGTCGCGTTCATGCCGTGGAACGGCTACAACTTCGAAGACTCGATCCTGCTCTCCGAGCGGATCGTGAAGGAAGACGTCTTCACCTCGATCCACATCGAGGAGTTCGAGGTGATGGCCCGCGACACCAAGCTCGGGCCTGAGGAAATCACCCGCGACATTCCGAACGTCTCGGAAGAAGCGCTGAAGAACCTCGACGAAGCCGGCATCGTCTATATCGGCGCGGAAGTGCGCGCCGGCGACATCCTGGTCGGCAAGATCACGCCGAAGGGCGAAAGCCCGATGACGCC
>DATCRO010000009.1:0-7308 GCA_036569025.1 Burkholderiaceae bacterium | reverse complement strand
GATGTCCAGCGCCTTCTTGCCGCCGGCCTGCGCGCTCAGCACGCGCAGCACCATCATCTCGAGCGCGACGATGTCGACCTCCAGCAGCGCGATCTGGTCGCGGAAGCGCGCGTCGTCCCACACGCCTTCCTGCTTCGCGAGACGCTTCAGGCGTTCGAGCTCGCGCTTGGCGCGGTTGACGTCGGCGATGTTGGTGCGCTCGTGCGCGAGCAGGTACTTGGCGTACGTCCAGCCCTTGTTCTCCTCGCCGACCAGGTTCTCCGCGGGCACCTCGACGTTGTCGAAGAACACCTCGTTGACCTCGGGCTCGCCGTCCATCAGAACGATGGGACGCACGGTGACGCCCGGCGACTTCATGTCGATCAGCAGGAACGAGATGCCCGTCTGCGGCTTGCCTTCGGTGGACGTGCGCACCAGGCAGAAGATCCACTCGCCGTACTGGCCCAGGGTCGTCCACGTCTTCTGGCCGTTGACGATGAACTTGTCGCCCTGGCGCACGGCGCGCGTCTTGACCGAGGCGAGGTCGGAGCCGGAACCCGGTTCGCTGTAGCCCTGGCTCCACCAGACGTCGCCCGACGCGATGCCGGGCAGGAACTTCTTCTGCTGTTCGGGCGAGCCGAACGCCATGATCACCGGCGCCACCATCACCGGCCCGAACGGCACGATGCGCGGCGACCCGGCCAGCGCGCATTCCTCCTCGAACAGGTGGCGCTCGATGGCGTCCCACCCCGGCCCGCCGAATTCCTTGGGCCACGCATAGCCCAGCCAGCCCTTGGCCCCGAGGATGCGCGCCCAGCGCTGCATGTCCTCGCGATGCAGGCGCAGGCCGTTGTGCACCTTGTGCGCGATGTCCTGCGGCAGGTTCGCCGCCACCCAGGCCCGGACGTCGGCCCGGAAGGCCTGCTGCGCCGGTGTGAAATCGAGATCCATGGACGATGTCTCCTGCGCCTTCGGATTTGGTGGCGCAGGGTGCGTTTTAGCACGATCGTTCGAATTTCGATGTCGTCGAGGTGACGACGGCGACCGGGGCTTTCCCGCTTGCCGGACTCAATCCCTGAAGTTCTCGTACTTGAGCGGCTGATCCGGAAATTCCTTGCGCAGCAGCGCGATGCCCACCTGCAGGTCATCGCGGTTCTTGCCGGTGACGCGCACGGTGTCGCCCTGGATCGAGCCCTGCACCTTGAGCTTGGCTTCCTTGATGGCCGTGACGATCTTCTTGGCGAGCGGGGCGTCGATGCCGGCCTTGATCTTGTAGGTCTGGCGCACCTTGTCACCGCCGATCTTCTCGATCTTGGCGGTCATGTCCAGGAAGGTGACGGGCACGTTCTGCTTGGTCAGCTTGCCGATCAGCACGGTGCTGATCTGCTCGATCTGGAAGTCGCCGTCGCCGACGAGCTGGATCTCCTTTTCCTTCTCCTTCAACTCGACGGCGGCGCTGGTGCCCTTGAAGTCGAAGCGGGTGCCGATCTCCTTCTTGGTGTTTTCGACCGAGTTCTTGATGGCGGGCATCTCGGGTTCGAGGAGGACGTCGAAGCTGGGCATTGGAGGGAATCCGGAGCGAAGTGAGGGGACAGGTCGGGGACCTGCGAAAATTCTGCCATGTCCTCAGCCCCCTGGCTCGAATCCGATGTCCCGTTGAAGGCCTTGAACACCTTCGGCCTGCCCGCGACCGCGCGGCGCCTTGCGCGCATCCGCGGCGATGCCGACGTGCGCCGCGTGCTCGACTCGCCCGAGGTGGGCCGCGCCGCCAAGCTCGTGCTGGGCGGCGGCAGCAACCTCGTCCTCACGCGCGACGTCGACGAGGTCGTGCTCAAGGTCGAGGTCGACGGCCTGCGGCTGGTGGAGACGCGCGCCGACGCGTTCATCGTGGAAGCCGGCGCCGGCATGACCTGGCACGACGTCGTCACGCAGACGATCGCGCGCGGCTGGCCGGGGCTGGAGAACCTGGCGCTCATTCCGGGCACGGTGGGCGCCGCGCCGGTGCAGAACATCGGCGCGTACGGCCTGGAGCTGGCCGACCGCTTCGACTCGCTGGACGGCGTCGACCTGGTCACGGGCCTGGGCATCACGCTCGACCGGCGGCAATGCCTGTTCGGCTACCGCGACAGCGTCTTCAAGAACGTGCTGGCCGGCAAGGCCATCATCACGCGGGTGCGCTTGCGCCTGCCGCGGCCGTGGCAGCCGGTGCTGGGCTACCTCGAGCTCGAGCGCAAGGTGGCCGAGACGGGCATCGCCGCGCCGGACGCCCGGCAGGTGTACGCCTGGATCTGCGCCATCCGCCGCGCCAAACTGCCCGACCCGGCGGTCATCGGCAACGCGGGCAGCTTCTTCAAGAACCCGATCGTCACGGAGGACCAGTGCCGCGACATCATCGGGCGCGACCCGCACGTGGTGCACTACCCGATGGCCGACGGCACGTTCAAGCTCGCCGCGGGCTGGCTGATCGACGCGTGCGGCTGGAAGGGCAAGTCGATCGGCCGCGCGGGCGTCTACGAGAAGCAGGCGCTGGTGCTGGTCAACCGCGGCAACGCCATCGGCGCCGAGGTGGTGACGCTGGCCAAGGCGATCCAGGAGAGCGTGTACGGGCGCTTCGGCATCCGCCTGGAGCCCGAGCCGGTCGTCCTCTGAAGGATTCGCCGGGCCGCGTGCAGCGCAGCGGCCTCTCCTTTGTTAGAGTGCGTGCGCGGCATGCCGGCCCGGACGGCGCCGCCACGAACAACACTGGAGATCTCTCGATGACGCTCGCGGCCCTTCGCAAAACCTCCCTGTCGGTCGGCGCCTGCGTCGTCATCGGTTCCGCGCTGCTGGTGCCCGTGGCCGCAAGCGCGTTCCAGGCCGACTCGTCGACGGGCCGCTCGGCCACCGAGCCCCCGGTGCGCGGCGCGACCGGCCGCCAGCTGTGGCGCCTGTCGGACTACACGACGATCGAGCTGGTCGCGCGCGAACCCGGCGCGCCCGACAACCAGCACCCGTACGTGGCCGAAGCCAACACGCTGCATGCCTGGCTGCAGCAGATCCAGGTGGTGCGCGGCGGCGCCGCCAAGCCGCTGTTCGCGATCGACGAGCTCAACAACATCATCCCGTCCCTGGTCGACGCGCTGGCCCATGCGCGCCCCGACCAGGACGTGGCGGTCGTCAGCGCTGCGCGCCACGAGGACAACACGTTCTTCAGCATCTCGGCCGTGACGGCGCGGCTGTTCGCGGTGGACGGCCACCTGAACATCATCGTGCACGACGCGCGCTACGACTTCTACGACACGGCCCGCGGCAGCGGCATGGCCCCCCACTTCACGGTGGGCTCGCGCACGGCCGAGGGCTCCGCGCCGATCCAGAGCCCCAGCGCCACGAACAAGCGCCTGGACTGGCTGGTGCTGGGCACGGCCGCGCCCGCGCCGGCCGCGCCGACTTCGCCGGTCGCCGTCCCTGCGCCGGTCGCCCCGCCCGCGCCCGTGGCGCCGCCGGCCCCGATGGCCGTGCCGCCGGTCGCGCCGCCGGCACCGATCGCACCCGCGGCCGTCCCGCCGGCCGCGCCGGCGCCCGCCATGGCGCCCGCCGCCCCGGCGGCCGAGCAGGATGCGGAAGTGCGCCTGACCAAGCTCAAGCGCCTGTACGAGAAGGGCCTGATCACCAAGTCCGAGTACGACAAGAAGCGGGCGGAGATCATCAAGGGGCTCTGAGGCCGGCGCGTCACGGACGCGTCGCGACGAGCGACCGCAGCGCCAGCGCGTTGGCGGCCGCCGCCCCGGACGCCGTGTTGTCGAAGATGACCCATGGCGTCGCCTGCGCGGGCCAGCGTGCGAGCGCGGCCGCCTGGCGCGCGAGCCAGTCGCCGTCGTAGCTCGACCAGTAGGGCCGCGGCGAGCCGTGCCAGCGCCAGTACTGCAGCGCCCCGGCGCCGTCGCCGTCCGGACCCAGCCAGCCGCCGGGCAGCGCCGCCGCCGCAAGACGCGCCGGATCGGCCGCCACGCGCGTGACGCGCAGGCGCGCCAGCGCGCGATCGGCCGGCCCGTCGAACCAGCTCGCATGGCGCGGTTCGCAGGCGACCGGGCCGTCCCAGTGGTCGCGCAGCAGGCCGAAGAAGGTGCGCGCGACCCGCGCGTCCCAGGCCAGCGACGGTGGCAGTTGCACCAGCAGCACGCCCAGCCGGTCGGCGAGGCCGGTCGCCTGGTCGAGGAAGGTCCGCAGCGGCCGGCGCGCGGCGCGCAGCCTGGCCTCGTGCGTGATCGCGCGCGGCAGCTTCACCGCGAAGCGGAAGTGCGGCGGCGTCATGGCCGCCCAGCGGGCGTAGGTGGCCCGCTGGTGCGGGCGCCAGAACGACGAGTTGATCTCGGCGCACGGGAACTGGCGGGCATAGCGCTCGAGATGCTGGCCGTCGCCCGGAAACGCGTCCGCGACCGCGCGCGGGATGCTCCAGGCCGCGGTGCCGATGAACATGGTGTTGCAGAGCTTGCGGCGATTCACCGTTTCGGCAAGCGCCGCACCCGGGCGTCCCCAAAGAAAACGCCCCCGACCGCGGTCGGAGGCGTGCAAGGACGGACGACGTGCTTGACGGCGTCACCCGTCGCGACGCCCGGCGTTGGGGCCGGGGAAGTCACCCGATGTGCCATCGCGGCCCGGCGGGGGCGCGATGGCGTCGTGCAGGGCCGGCGTCGGCGCCGACGGAGGAAGTCGTCGGCACCGGCGCGGCATCTTCGATGCGGTGGATCCGCCGGGCGTGCGAACGTTGTGCCCGGAGTCGGAGGACTCAGGGCACGCCGGCGGATCCGTGCGCGGTCTGCACACGGAGGAGTTCATCGGCCGATTCGTCCAGGAGTTGAGTGCCTGCGCGCATGACGGCCTGAAGGCGGGGTCGATGCGCCAACACCGGTGCGCACCTCGCGTCGCGGACGGCTCGATCCGCAGCTTGGCATGGGATCGGCGAGGTCGCCCCGCGCCAAATGGCCGGTTAGAGGGGGGTCAGGACGCGGGCGGCCGGCGCCGGGTCGGGGCACCATGGCGTCACGACCCGACACGTCACGCAACCCGCACCATGGCCAACGCCCGATCTTCCGCTCGCCCGACGCCCGCCGCTTCGGTGGTTCGTCGCCGCGCGGGCCTGGTCGCCGTGTCGCTGGCGGGTTCACTGGCCGGGCTGGCTGCGGGGACGGCGGGCGGCGTCTGGGGAACGCCGGCCGGGCGGGGACCGTCGTCCGGTTCGTCGACGATCGCGCCAGGGCAGGCGGTCGCTCGCCCGCCAGGCTCGGCGTCTTCAGGCGTGGCGATGGTGCTCGCGCCCGCGTCGGCGCCGCGCGTGGAGCGGCCCGGCCGCGAGGACGGTTCCCGATGACGCCGCTCGACCTCGATCTCGTTCCCGAGCCGCCATCGTCGCCCGCGGTCATGGCCGCTCGCCAGCGGCGGGCGCTGGTGGTCGGGCTGGGCGGCGGACGCCAGGGGGAGTCCGGCCCGGGCAAGCCGCCCTTCGCGGAGCGGCGGTTGCGGGCGTCGGACACGGTGTCCACGCGCTTCGTGGACCCGCTGCCGGGGGTGGACGTCGCGGCGTGGCCAAGGAGTGGTCCGCGTGACGGGTCGTCGTCGGTGGCGCCGGGCGCGTCGGGCGATGCGCCGGGATCCGTGCGCCAGGGAGATGCGGCGGTTTCGGCGGCAGCGTCGGCGCCGGCGTCGGTGTCCGTGTCGGCTGCGACTCCGGGTCTGGCGTCGGCATTCGGGTCCGATGGGCCTTCGGGGCCGAAGGATGCGGCGCCGGACGACGGGCGCGATCCTGCAGACCGGCGCGCCGCGGCCATCGCGAGCGCGCCAGGCACCGCGCCGGCGACGAGCCCGCCGTCGTCCACGGTCGCGCCACCGTCACCCTCAGCCAATGCTTGCGGACTGCGTCTGGACGACGCGCTGGTGGTCCCCGCCGGCGCCCTGATGCGAGGCTACCTGCGCTGCCACGCGTTGCTGCTGGTCGGCGACGTCGTCGGCAATGTCCACTGCACCGCCGGCCCCGTGGTGATCCGCTCCGGCGCCAGCCTGAAGGGACGGCTGGTGGCGACCGGCGACGTCTACGTCTGCGGCACGGTGGGCGACAGCGGCGGGGGGGCCGTGATCACCACGCGCGGCAAGCTGACGCTGGCGCCCGGTGCGCGCGTGGACGGGGACGTGCGCAGCGGGTGGCTGGATGTGTATGACGGCGCCGTGCTGAATGGCGTGGGCAGGCGCTGCGAGGATTGAGCGGGCCGCCGTGCCGCCGCCCGCCGCTAGTCGCCGCCCGCCGCTGGTCGCCGCCCGCCGCTAGTCGCCGGACGGCGCCGCATGGCCCGCCCGCCGCTGCGCGTTGATCTCCTGCACCAGCAGGCCCACCGCGTGGCGCAGGTCGCACGCGAGGTCCTTGAAACCGAGCAGGGCGCGGCGGCAATCGCTGACCAGCGCGGCGCGGGTGGCCGGTTCGACCAGGCCCAGCAACCAGGCCATCTCGAGGACGGCGAGCGTGTCGTCGGCCTGCATCACCAGGCCGAGGAAGCGGTGCGCGCCGGGGCTCACGATGGTCGCCTGGAAGCGGGCCGGGCGCGCGAAGGCGATGTGGGCGCCGGCCGGGCCGCGGACGGCCACGGCCGCCCGGAGTTCGGCGGCGCGTTGTTGCATGAAGGCCTGGATCGTGTCGGCGCGCTGGCGCAGCGTCGCGAGCGCATCGTTCAGGCGCGTGCGGTCCAGGCCTTGGACGCGCCGGCTGCCTTCGAGCGCGTGCAGCTGGCGCGACACGTAGACGAAGTCGCGCCGGAACACCTGGCGGGCAGGCGCGGTGCGCAGCTCGAAGTCCAGCTGCAGCGCGGCGCCCTGTGCGCGCCGCGCGAGCAGCCAGAGCTCCACGTCGCGCGGCGCCCGTTGCGGGTCGGTGCCTGCCATGGCGGCCGATTCCTCCGGCTCGTCGGGTAGCGCGGATCCGGCCTGCGGTTCCTGCACGGCCTCGCCTGCGCGATCGGTGCGCGGTGCGGCGCCGCCGTCATCCGCGAGGTCGCGGCCGCTCGGGGTCTCGGCGAGAGGGTTCGCATCGGCGGCGTCCCGGACGCCTGCCGCGGCTAGCGGGATGTCGGGTCCCTCCGTCGGGCCGGCGTGGACGACCCCGCGAGTCGCGCCTGCGTCCCTGGGCGGGCCAGCCGGATCATGGTGCTGGCCGGACATGGCGGGTGCAGCGTCGCCCGTGGCCGGAGGATGCGACGGGTCCGGATCACCGGCGCTGCGGTCCGTCACGGGCGGCGCGGCCATGCGACCCGAAGGCCGCAGCGTGATCAGCGCACGCGGCGTTTCAGGCGTGGCGGCGGGTGCGGC
>DATCRO010000008.1:0-2679 GCA_036569025.1 Burkholderiaceae bacterium | reverse complement strand
GGTATCCCGAGAGCGCCGTCGTCCAGCCCACGTTCGCGGTCGCCTCCGAACTGAAGCTCCCGCTGCTGTTCCACAGCGGCGTGTTCATCGACGGCCGCGCGAGCCGCTTCTGCCGGCCGATCGGCTTCGAGCCGCTGCGCGACCACCCGGGCGCGCGCGTGACGCTCGCGCACCTGGGCTGGCCTTGGACCGACGAGGCGATCGCGCTCGGCCTGATCGACCGCATCAACGGCGTGCGCGAGGACGACTGCGCGTTCCGCTTCGACCTGTCCTTCGGGCCGCCGCCGCCCTACCGGCATGAGGTGCTGGACAAGGCGCTCGACGTGCTGGGCCCCGGCCTGCTGCAGTTCGGCTCCGACTGCTTCCTGCCGTGCCCCGGGAGTGCGATCGCCGAGCGGCGCGGCTGGCTCGAATCGCTGCTTGCCGAATTCGACCTCGACGATGCGGCGCGCGACCGCATCTGGCACGGCACTGCGGCGGCCTGGCTGGGCCTGGGTGCGCCCGCCGCACCCTCGCGTGCCCGCGGTGGCGGCGGTGTCGCGGACGACGCCGACCATCGCGCGCGGTTGCATCGCGTCCCGGCGAGCCGGCGCGGCTGGCTCGGCGCGCGCCCGTATTCCGTCCGCTGCTGCTGAACCCGTCCATGCAACAAGACCCTCTCTCACAGACACGCCCGACCGGCCGCATCCACGTGCTGGAAGTCATCGGCAACGCCATCGTCGGCGGGATGGAGACCTACGTGGAGCGGCTGGTCGAACACCTGCCGCCCGATCGCTTCGCGATCACCGCGCTGTGCCCCTTCGAGAGCTCGTTCACCGAGCGGCTGCGCGCCCGCGACATCGAGGTGCTGGTGACCCCGATGCCCGACGACCCGCCCTGGTCGTCGATCCAGATGACCTGCGCGATGATCAAGGCCGGGGCCATCGACGTGCTGCACGCGCATCTGCCCAACGCGCATGCGCTGGCCGGCATCGCGGGGCGCCTGACGGGCAAGCCGGTGCTCGCGACGCTGCACGGCCATCGCATCGGCGTGCTCGATCTGGAGATCCATCGCAACGCCGGCACGCACCTGAGCGTGGTCTGCCGCCAAAGCTACTTCCACGCGCTGGGACTGGGCGTCAGCGCCGGCCAGCTGAGCTGCAATCCCAACGGCGTGGACACCGAGGCCTTCCAGCCGCGCCCGCGGCCCGCGGACAGCCTGCGTGCCGCGCTCGGCATTCCCGCGGCGGCCCGCATCGTCGGCTTCCTCGGACGGTTGTCGCCCGAGAAGGGCCCCGAGGTCTTCCTGCGCGCGGCGTTGCTCGCGCACGCGCGCTTGCCCGACACGCACTTCGTGCTGGTGGGCGACGGGCCGCTCGCGCCGGCGCTCAGGGAATCGATCGCGCGCATGAAGCTCGAGGGTCGCGTGCACCTGGCCGGCTTGCGGCGCGACGTGGCGGCGGTGCTCAACGACATGGACGTGCTCGTCTCGAGCTCGCATTCGGAGGCGATGCCGCTGGCGGTGATGGAGGCGATGGCCAGCGGACTGCCCGTGGTGGCCACGCGCGTGGGCGGGGTGCCCGACATGATCGCCCAGGGCGAGTCCGGCTGGCTGGTGGCGCCCAACGACTTCGACGAGATGGCCACCCGCCTCGTGCAGATCCTCGCGACGCCGGGCGAACTGGAGCGCATGGGCCGCGCGGCCCGCGCGCGAGCGGTCGACAAGATGGCCCTGTCCGACACGGTGGACCGCATGGCGCAGTTGCTGGCGCGGCTCGCGCCGGCGCGCACGACGCAGCGCGAGATCAGCGCCGTCGTCAGCGACGCCTCGCGCCGCCGCCTGCCGCCGGCGCGTGCGTCCGCGGCCAACGGCGCGACGGCAGCGGACGGCGCCCTGCCGTCCCCAGCGTCGCGCGCCGACTGAGCTCAGGCGGCGCCGGTCTCGGCGTCGGTCTCCGCGCCGAGCGCCTGCAGGAGTTGCAGCACATCGGGATCCTGCGCAGCGGGCGCGGGCGCCGCGTGCGCGCTGCCCTGGAGCATGCGCGCGAAGGCGGGCTGCCGTTCGCGCAACGCGTCGACGTCGCCCGAGTCGACGACGTGGCCCGCGTCCATCAGCACGACGCGGTCGAAGTACGACAGCAGGCTCATGCGATGGACCGACGCCACGATGCACGCGCCGGGGAAGGTGCGCGCCAGTCGCTGGTGAACGTCGGCCTCGGTGACGGGGTCGAGCGCGCTGGTGGGCTCGTCGAGGAACACCACCGAGCTGCCCGCCGCCGCGAGCGCGCCGCGCGCCATGCACAGGCGCTGGCGCTGGCCGCCCGAGAGGTTGCTGCCGCGCTGGGCGACCGGGAACTCCAGCCCCCCGCGCAGGCCGTCCAGCACGGGGCCGAACGCGCTGCCGTGCACCGCCGCGGCGATGCGCGCGTCGTCGATGCCGGTGCCGAAGTCCAGGTTCTCGCGCACGGAACCCTCGAAGACATCGGCCTCCTGCGGGATCAGCGTCGCCAGCGAGGCGAGGTCGAACGCGCGCGGCTGCACGACGCCGTCGACCTCGATCTCGATCCGCGCGGCGGGGTACAGGCCGGCGAGCACGCGCATCAGCGAGCTCTTGCCCGAGCCGCTGCCGCCCACGAGGGCGATGCGCTCGCCGCGGTGGAGGACGAACTCGGCGACGCCCAGCGACGGCGCGTCCGGGTG
>DATCRO010000007.1:0-11443 GCA_036569025.1 Burkholderiaceae bacterium | reverse complement strand
CGCCTGGTACTACGAGGCGGAGCCCGCGCCGTTCCTGGAGCTCGTGGCGGACGCGGTGTGGCGCTCGCGGTTGCTGGAGGTCTCCTACCGGCGCTGGCAGGCGCCGGAGGAAGTGACGCGCGTGCTGCGGCCGCTGGGGCTCGTGCTGAAGGCGGGCATCTGGTACCTGGCCGCGCAGGTGGCGACCTCGGACAAGGGCGGCGTGCGGACCTACCGCTTGTCGAACATCCTCGAGCTCGAGGTCACGGACGAGCGCTTCGAGCGCCCGGCGGACTTCGACCTGGGCGCGTGGTGGCAGGCCTCGACGCGGCGCTTCGAGAAGGAGCTGGCCACGGACACCGCGCAGCTGCGGGTGACGGTCGCGGGCATGAAGGCCTTGCGCGACCTCGGCGCCGCGGTGGCGCAGGCGGCGGAGGCCTCGGCCGGCGAGCCCGACGAGGCGGGCTGGCGCACCAAGGTCGACGGCCTGACCGCACCCGAGGCCCAGGCGATGTTCCTGGGCGGCCTGCCGGGGCCGGCATCGGAGCTGGGCCTGGGCGAGGCGATGGCCTCGGCGCAGCTCAAGCTGATGGCCGCGCTGCCCGACGGCTGGCGCGAGGACGCGCGCCGGGTCAGCGCGCGCTTCCACCTGGATCCGATCGACTGGTACCGCGGCCCGTCGGCCACCGACCACCTGCCCGCGATCGCCCAGGCCGTGTGGAGCGAGCACCGCGTGGCGATGCGCTACGAGAGCTGGAAGGGCGAGGTGTCGCGCCGCGTCGATCCGCTGGGACTCGTGCTCAAGGCGGGCATCTGGTACCTGGCCGCGCAGGTGGGGAGCGGGGTGCGCACCTACCGGCTGTCGAACATCCTCGATCTGGAGGTCACCGACGAGGGCTTCGAGCGCCCGGCGGACTTCGACCTCGGTGCGTGGTGGCTCGCCTCGACGAGGCGCTTCGAGAAGGAGCTGGCCACGGACACCGCGCAGCTGCGGGTGACTGCCGCGGGCATGAAGGCCTTGCGCGACCTCGGCGCCGCGGTGGCGCAGGCGGCGGAGGCCTCGGCCGGCGAGCCGGATGAGGCGGGCTGGCGGCGCGTGACGATCCCGATCGAATCGATCCCGCACGCCGCCGCCCAGGTGCTGCGCCTCGGCGCGCAGGCCGAGGTGCTCAAGCCCGCGGCGTTGCGGCGGGCGGTGGTGGAACGGTTAGAGGCGGTGAAGGCGCTCTACGTCGATTGAGGTGACGATCAGCAGTCGTCGTCTCCATCGTCGTCGCCGCAGGTGGTACCGGCGCTGCCGCCGTTCTGAATCTCGGGGTCCAAGCTGTAGGGAGTCCCTTGGGCATCGACCACGTTCACGGTGTATTTCACCTTGGCTGCCTTGTTGTTGCGGTCGTAAAGCGCAGCCAGCGTGTTGCTGATGGTCCAGGACTTGTACGGAAAGTCGCTCTTGGAATTCTTGTCCGCCACGATGGCGTCGTCGACCGGGAAGCTAAAGCCGGCGGCGCCCCCGAGCGTGAATGTGATCAGGACGTCGTCAAGACCCTTGGCGACAGGGACTGGCTCGGGACTGCAGGTGATCTTGACGCCGGAAGTCTCGATCGAAACGTTGACCGCGACCGGAACGACGCGGGGGTTGGTGTCAGACATGGATGTTTCCCTTGATCATGGCCTGGCCGCTCCCCCCGCCTGCTGCGTCGGGCCGAGTCGTTGTTGAAGATCGGCGAAGGCGGGGTGCCGATAGGTCGTGCCCAGCACTCTATCGGCCCAGGACCGTGCGTCTTGAGCACGGCCCAGGCGAAGATCGAGTTGTCCGAGCAAAGTCATTGCCGTGGGGTTCAGGCGCTCGGCGGACGGACGCATGAGCGACGCCGCGGCCAGCCACAGATCGCGTGCCTCCGCGCCTTGGCCGGATCGAGCGAGCAAGTCGCCGCGCTCGAGTTCGGCACGGGCGACCACGGGTTGTTCCTGCGCGATGATTTCACCGCCGTCTGCCTGGTAACGGCGCACATCGGCCAGGTAGTCCGCCAGCGCGGCGCCGGCCGCGCTTCTTTCGCTGTCGTCGGTAGCCAGCTGCGCTCGCAGTTCGGCGACCCGGCCGGCGGAGCCGATGCGCCACGTGCGTTTCGGGGTTGGCCGCCGTAGCAGTGACGCTAGGCCTTCGCTGGCCAACTGCAGTTGTTCGCGTGCGCCGGCCCGATCGCCGTTGTCGACCAGCAAGAAGCCCAACAGGCCATGCGCACTGACCAGCTCGGTGATGTAGTTGACGTTGGCTGGCTCACGCTTGTTCAGTGCGTTCAGTTCGTCCAGTGCCAGGCTGGCGGTCGACTTTGCATCGGCCAGACGACCTAGGTCGCGCTGCCAAACAGCAATCTCGTAATGTGCGTTGGCGATGAGGAATTGCGCATCGACGTCCTTGTCGGCGTTGGGCGCGCCCATCGCCGCTGCGATCTTGTCCTTGTCGGCCTGGATCGCATCCTCGGGTCGGCCCAGCGCAGCCAGGGTGATCACTTCCCAGCCGATGGTGTTGCCATAGCTGACCGCGTCTTCCGGATGGCTGCGCACGATCTGCGCAATCTCGGCACGCGCTTGCGTCTGCAGTGGCAGCGCTTCGTCGGCGCGGCCCAGGTCGGTGAGGATGGTGCCGACGGTGGTTTTGGCGAACACGTCCTCCAACTGCCAGCTGTGATCCCCCGGCTTGGCCTTGTTCATCCTCTGCGCCATGTCGAGGTAGCGCCGGAACGCGGCCTCGGCCGGGTGCAGCCGTCCTCGATACCACTCGATGTAGCCGACGTAGAACTCGCTCTGCGACTGGTCGAAGATCCGCTGCGGGTCATTGGGGTGCGCCTTGAGCAACTTGCTCGTGGTATCGGCCGCCTGCTGGAAATCGCGCGCCGCCTCCTCGAACTTCCCGCGCTGCTGCGCCAGGTCGCCGATCATGTGCAGCGCCCGCGCCCGGCGCCCCAGCGAGTCGGCATCGAGATGGTCGAGATCCTGCGAAGCGTAGTAGTCCAGCGCCTTCAACCCGACGCCGTCCAGCACGTCGAGCCGCCCCACGGGCTGCAGCTTCTTGCGCAGGTCGCCGATCATGTACTCGATCAGCCCCTCGGCCTGCACGCGCTGGGCCTGCGCCTCGCGCGCCTGCCACAGCGCGACGCCGATGCCAGCGCCCAGCGCCGCGATGGCCAGCGACGTGGCGGCCACGCCGGTGCGGTGGCGCTGCACGAACTTCAGGCTGCGGTACAGCGTGGAGTCGGGCCGCGCGGCGATCGGCTCGTGCGCGAGGTAGCGGCGGATGTCGTCGGCCAGCGCGCCCGCGTTGGCATAGCGTTCGGACGGCGACTTCTTGAGCGCCTTGGCGACGATGGTCTCGACGTCGCCGCGCACCTCGACCGCGAGCCGGCGCGATTCCGGCGACCAGCGCTGCGTCGGTCCGCCGCGCTTGAGCACCGCCTCGGACAGGCGCCTGGGCACGGTCTCGATCACCGAGCGCATGCGATCGAGCGGCGCGCCGGTGGGAGCGGCGGTCGGGTGTTCGCCGCCCAGCAGGATGTACATCAGCACGCCCAGCGCGTACACGTCGGTGGCCGTGGTCACGTCGCCGGCCTGCAGCTGCTCGGGCGCCGCGAACTCCGGCGTGAACGCGTTGCCGGCGCGCGCGGTGAGCGCGGTCTGGTCGGCGCCGGCGTCGTCCAGCAGCTTGGCGATGCCGAAGTCCAGCAGCTTCACCTCGCCCGCCTTGTTGACGAGGATGTTGGTGGGCTTGAGGTCGCGGTGCAGGATCAGGCGGTTGTGCGCCTGCGCCACGGCCGCGAGCACGTCCAGCATCAGCCGCAGGCGCGCCTCGACGGACAGCGCGAGCCGCTGGCAGTACTGGTCGATCGGTTCGCCGTCGATGTATTCGAGCACCAGGTAGGGCTGCGTGCCGTCGGCCATGACACCGGCGTCCAGCAGGCGCGCGATGTTCGGGTGCGACAGGCGCGCGAGGATGCTGCCCTCGCGCTGGAAACGCGCCGCGTCGCCGTGGCCGAACAGGCCCGAGCGCAGGAACTTGATCGCGACCTCGCCCTCGTAGCGGCCGTCGGTGCGCCGCGCGAGCCACACGGTGCCCATGCCGCCGTGGCCGATCTCGCGCACCAGCGTGTACGGGCCGATGGCCTGGCCGGCGAGGCCGCCGGGCTTGGGCATGGCCGCGGACGGCATGAACTCGCCGCGCTCGATCGCAGGCAGGTGCTCCAGCATCGCCGCCACGGCCTGCGCGATGTTCGGGTCTTCGGCGCTAAGGGCGGCCAGGCGCGCGCTGCGGTCGTCGTCGGGCAGGTCCAGCAATTCGTCCAGGAGCGGCGAGAGGCGGCCCCAGGTCTCTTTTCCAACAGACATCAGATGTCTCCGTGCTTCGCACTTCGATGCTCGCGGCTTCGGGCGGCCGGGCGCCGCTATGGATTCAACGCCGAGGAAAGGAACAGCCGCGCCTTGTGCCAGTCGCGCTGCACCGTGCGCTCCGTGACGCCGAGGATCGCGGCGATCTCGGCCTCCGACAGTCCGCCGAAGTAGCGCAATTCCACCACGTCGTGCAGCCGCTTGTCCGCCACCGCGAGCTGCTGCATCGCCTCGTCGACGCGCAGGATCTCGTCGTCCTGGCGCGAGACGGAGTCGCCGATGGCGGTGTTGAGGGTGACGTGCTCGACGTCGCCGCCGTGGCGCGCCGCGCGCCGCGAGCGCACGAAGTCGACGACCACCGAGTGCATCACCCGGGCCGCATACCCCATGAAGTGCTGCTGGTCCTCGAACACGGCGTTGCCCGCGCGCTGGAACCGCAGCCAGCTTTCGTGCACCAGCGCCGTGGTGTCCAGCATCGTGAAGTTGCCGGACCGGCTCATGCGGCTGTGCGCCAGGCGCTGCAGGTCGGCATAGAGCAGCGCGAACGCCTGGTCGGCCGCCTGGCGGTCGCCGTCGGCCGCCGCCTTCAGCAAGGAGGTGATGTCGGACATGCGCTTTTACGTTTCGGGCCGCGGGACCCGCATACCGCCTACTCTACCGCGTAGTTACATATTTTTGCGTCTGCTCGTGTCGGGAGCGTGGCGCTGTTCTCGTTCTATTTGGCGAGGGGCAGTGTTTTGGTAGGTAAGGGAGGCCGGAGGGCCTGTCCGGGATGCCGCCCCTCACCACGTCCCGGATCGCAGCCAGTTGTCGCCGGGACACCACGCAGCGAGGACAACGCCTGTGATGTCGCCGACCCGCCCCGAACGAGAGGAAGACTGCAGCCTGCCCGGCCCGTCGCCGCGCCCGCCCGAGGTGCCGCGCGCGACGGCTGTCTCGGGGCCGGCCGAGGTGCAGGCCCGCGTGGATCTCCTGCTGGCGCAGTGCCGGCGCCGCCGCGGCGTGCTGGCGCTGCTGTGCGTGCGCGTCGATGCCGTGGCGCGTCCGGGCGGCCTGCAGGTCGGCGCCGCCATGGAGCAGCGGGTACGGCACGAGGTATCGAACCGGATCGGCAACGCGGTGCGCGCGAGCGACGCCATCCTGCGCGAGAGCGACCGCGATACCTGCGTCGTGCTGCCCGGCGCCGACGCGAGCGTCGCCGCGCGGGTGGGCGAACGCCTGCGGCGGATGGTCAACGGCGACTACCGCGTCGGCGGCGAGCTGCTGCAGGTGCGCGTGCGCATCGGCGCCGCGGCGCATCCCGAGCACGGCGCGCGCGCGGCGGAGCTGCTGCGGCGCGCGGGGGACGCCGGCGAGGCCGGGGACGCCTGAGCGGCCGGCGCGGCCAAGCTGCCTAAGGCGTCTCGAACGCGACGACGCCGGGCAGGTCGTCGCGGTCGCCGTACGCGCGCATCACCTTGGAGATGACCACGCGGTAGCCCGCCAGCCAGTTGGCCTGCGCGGCCTTGGCCTGCAGGTGGGCCGGGTGCGACATCAGCTGCTGCAGCGCGTCCAGCGACGACCAGTAGTAGACGTTGGACACCAGGCCCGTGGCCGCGTTCTCCCACGCCTCCTCGCCCAGGTACCCCGGCAGGTCCTTCGCGGCGGCGGCGATCTGCTGGTCGAGACGATGGAACTCGTCGTCGAACTGCCTCTTGGCGAAGATGAAGGTCGAGCTGTAGATCACGGTGACGGTGCGAAGAAGGTGGGGTGGGGCCGCCGAGGATAGCGCGGGCGCGGGCCTTGCCCGATCCGGGGGCCCGGACACCCGACAGGAGCGCACCATGGCCCGCCCGCATCCCAATCCCACCACCGACGACGACCGCCGCCCCGCCTCGGCGACCAGCCAGCAGGAGCTCTACGGCCGCCGCGCGCCGACGGACCTGGACGAGGCCAACATCGGCCGCGAGCCCGACGCGATCGAGGACGAGCGGCCGGATCCGGGCCGCGGCGAGGACGCCTCCGGCCAGCCCAGCACCGCGCGCAGCGGCGCCAACACGCAGTGAGCGCGGCTCAGCGCGGCGGTCGGCTGACGATGCCGCGCAGCGAGCCTTCGAACGTCGGCCGGGTGCGCCACGCGCCGTGCTTGCGATCCCATTGCCCGGACGCGAGCTCGCTGCCCAGGCGCGCCACGATGCGCGCCTGCACGTCGTCGGGCACGAAGCTCCACGCCGACTGCGAGCGCCGCACCGCCGGGTCGAGGAAGGCCTCGGGGCGAGCGTAGAACGCCTCGGAGAAGCCGTCGACGCAGTCGTTCGGGATCGGGATGGCGCGCACCTCGCAGGCGCCGCCCAGGCCCTCGACCAGCGACGCGATGCTGGGGAAGCGGCGGCGCTCGACCGCCAGCATCTCCGGCGCGTAGTCGGCCATCCAGTACCGATCGAGCGCGTCGCCGTCGAAGGTCAGCAGCACGATGGGCCCGCGCGTGACGCGGCGCAGCTCGGCCAGGCCCCTGGCGACGTCGGGCCACTGGTGAACGGTGACCAGCGCCATCGCGGCGTCGAAGGACTGGTCGTCCAGCGGCAGCTTCTCGGCGACGCCGTCCACTGCCGGCGTCAGATGCGCCGGGCGCTGCGCGCGCATCGCGGCCGCGGGCTCGATCGCGAGCACGTGGCGGTCCAGCGGTTCGTAGGAGCCGGCGCCCGCGCCGACGTTCAGGACGGTGCGGGCGTCGCCGAGCGCGGCATGCACCCAGGCCTCGATGCGCGGGTCGGTGCGGCGCTGGCGGCCGTAGCCCTGGCCGTGGGCGGCGTAGTCGACATCGCCGGCGATGGGGGTGGTGGTCATGTCTGCGGTCGGGAGTGGTGGATTCGGGCGCTCAGCACGACAGGTCGGGTGCGAAGCGGGCGTCGTCGGCGAGCAGCGCTTCGAGCCGGTGGCCGGTGACGATGAAGGGTGTCCCGTTGGCCAGGCGCAGAGCCAGGGATACGACCTCGCCCTCGCGTGCGGCGGTCAGGGTGCCGGGCAAGTCCATGCGACGCAGGAGGCGCGAGTCGTGCGTCAGCCCGGCTTCGGCGATCCTGCCGAACAGGTGGGCCGCGTCGCCTTGCATCGAGGCGGCGCTCATTTCCAGGGCGACGCCGCTCATCCAGCCGCGTTCGCCGGCCTCGTCGCGTACGGCGGCGGCCGAGAATCGCAGGCGAACGAGCCCGCCATCGCGCGCGACCCCGCGCAGTTCGGAATCGGCGAGTTCAAGCATGAAGCGCATGCAGACGATTCTGCCTCGAGGGCGGCAAGGCGGCCGCTTGCATCTCGTCGCGACACCCGCAAGGCGTCATCCGCCTCGATGGGCACCCTTGTGGCACGCAGGGAGGAACGCCGGCTCCTTCGGCCCGGGCGGCGCCCCCGGCGCGGCCACGCCTTCGCACGAGATTCTTCAGGCCCTCGGGAATAAACCGCGGCCCCGCCCGATCTTGCAGCCATACCCGCCACTTCGAGGAGTTCCCATGCCCGCCGATTTCGACCGCCGCGACTTCCTGCGCCTGGCCGGCGTGGGGGCCGGCGTGGTGTTCGCGTCCGGACTGGCCGGTTGCGCCGCGCGCGCCGGCGCGCCGTCGACCGACTTCCACTTCGTGCAGCTGTCCGACAGCCACTGGGGCTTCGAGGGCCCGGTCGTGAACCCGGAGGCCAGGACGACGCTCCGGCGCGCCGTGGCCGAGGTCAACGCGCTGCCGATGCAGCCCGACTTCATCGTCTTCACCGGCGACCTCACGCACACCACCGACGACCCGCAGGAGCGCCGCAAGCGCCTGCGCGAGTTCAAGGAGATCGTGGCCGACCTGAAGGTGCGCGACATCCGCTTCCTGCCCGGCGAGCACGACGCCTCGCTGGACAAGGGCGCCGCGTTCCAGGAATTCTTCGGCCCGACGCACTACAGCTTCGACCACCGCGGCGTGCACTTCATCGCGCTGGACAACGTGTCCGACCCGGCTGCGCGCGTCGGTGACGAGCAGCTCGCCTGGCTCGCCAAGGACCTGGCCACGCTGGACAAGGATGCGCCGGTCGTCGTGCTGACGCACCGCCCGCTGTTCGACCTTGCGCCGCAGTGGGACTGGGCCACGCGCGACGGCGACCAGGTGGTGGCGCAGCTGATGCCGCACGCGAACGTGACGGTGTTCTACGGCCATATCCACCAGGAGCACCACCACCAGACGGGCCACATCGCGCACCACGCGGCCACGTCGCTGATCTTCCCGCTGCCCGCGCCCGGCTCGCAGCCGAACCGCACGCCGATCAAGTGGGACGCGTCGCAGCCGTTCCGCGGCCTCGGGTTTCGCGACGTCGAGCGCCAGGGCGCGGCCGAGTACGCGATCGCGCAGCACGGCGTCGCGGGAGCATGAGCCCGCACGGCCACCCGAAGGGCGAATACCGCGGTGCGCGGCACGGAGGTTCTCTCATGAACATGGATCGACGACTTCTCCTCGCGGGCTTCGCGGCCACGCTGGTGGCGGCCGCCTCGCGCGCCGCGACCGATCCCGAGCCGCGCCGCATCCCGGTGGTGGCGCGCAAGTTCGTGTTCATCCCCAACGAGATCACGGTCCGGCAGGGCGAGTCGGTCGTGCTCGAGTTCACCGCGCCAGAGGTGGCGATGGGCTTCTTCGCGCCGGAGCTGGGCCTGCGCGCGCTGATCGTGCCGGGCGAGGTGGCCAGGGTGCCGTTCACCGCCGGCAAGGCCGGGCGTTTCGATTTCCTGTGCGATGTATTCTGCGGCGACGGACACGAAGGGATGAACGGTCACCTCGTCGTCCAGGCTTGAGGACGGCAATGGAAGACGGCCAGGGACGCTTCGCGGCGTCCGTGCTGCCGCACCTGGATGCGGCCTACAACCTCGCGCGCTGGCTCGTGCGGGACGCGCACGACGCGCAGGACGTCGTGCAGGACGCGCTCGTGCGCGCGCTGCGCCATTTCGACGGCTTTCGCGGCGGCGACCCGCGGCCGTGGCTGCTGGCCATCGTGCGCAACGCGGCGTTCGCGTGGCTGGGCTCTCGGCGATCGGGCGAGGTCGATTTCGCCGACCACGAGCACGAGCTCGACGCCGTGCTGGCCATGGACGCGCCGCCCAGCGATCCGGAGTCGCTCGCGATCCGGCGTGCGGAGCGCCGGGAGATCGATGCGGCCATCGCGGCGCTGCCCATCGCGTTCCGCGAGGCGGTCGTGCTGCGCGAGCTGGAGGAGCTGTCCTACCGCGACATCGCGCGCATCACGGACGTGCCGATCGGCACGGTGATGTCGCGCCTTTCGCGCGCCCGCCACCTGCTGGCGGCCGCGCTGCGGCCCGAGGCCGCGAGGAATCTGGCATGAGCGCCCGCACGGCCGTTCCGAAGGGCGCTCGCACCGCAGCCCGCAGGGCGGAGGTTGCCTTATGAGCGCCCGCATGGCCGTTCCGAAGGGCGTTCACGCCTCCGGCGATCACACCGCAGTCCGCCGGACGGAGGTTTTCAAATGAACGACGACGATCTCTGGCTGGACGCGCTGCTCGACGACGAGCTCGATGCCGCCGCGAGCCTGGCGTTGCAGCGCCGCCTGGCCGCCGAGCCGGCGCTGCAGCGGCGCCTGGACGACCGGCGCGCGCTGCGCGACGTCGTCCGCGCGCAGGCGACGCGGCACTCGGCGCCCGACGAACTGCGCGCCAACCTGATGGCGATGCTGCCATCGCGCGCCGCGCCGGGCGCGGACACGGCCTCGTCGGCGCACGTGGACGCGCCGTCGAACCCGCGCGCCGCGCTCGAGCGCCGCGGCTCGCGATCGGCTGCCCGTCGGCGCGTGGTGCTGCCCTGGGCGACGGGCCTGGGCGGCGCATTGATCGCGAGCGTGCTGACGCTGGCGGTGGTGGCGCCCGGCACCCTGGGCTGGCATCGCGGCGAGGCGATGGCCACGCTGCAGACGGCCGAGGCCTCGGAGGCGGTGAGCGCGCACACGCGGGCGTTGCTGGTCGATCACCCGATCGAGGTCGCCAGCTCGGACCAGCACACCGTGCGGCCGTGGCTGTCGGCGCGCCTGAACTTCGTGCCGCCGGTGACCGACTTCGCGCCGCAGGGCTTTCCGCTGGTCGGCGCGCGGCGCGACGTGCTGTCCGGCGAGACCGCCGCCGCGCTCGTCTATCGCCACGGCGCCCACGTCATCTCGGTGTTCGTGCGCCCCGTCGACCCGTCGGCCACGCGCGCGGCCGAGGCCACGCGCGTGGTGCGCGGCTTCAACGTGATCGAGCGCACGCAGGGCGGGCTGGCGTTCTGCTTCGTGTCGGACGCGAATCCGCACGAACTTGCCGCATTGGCGGACCTGGTGGCGCCGCTGGCGGGGAACTGAGATCGCGTCGGGCCGGAAGAGCCCAGACCCCTCCGCACGCCTCACAGATTCTCGTGATGCCCCTGCGCGCCCCGCTTCCAGTACGCCGCCGCGCGAGTGGCCTCGCCCGGATGCCCCTTGACCTCCACCAGCTCGCGCCGCAGCGCCGCCATGCACGCCGCCTCGCCGGCGCACCAGGCGTAGCCGTCGCCCTCCGGCAGCGCCAGCGCGCGCACCGCGTCCAGCAGCTCGGCGTCCGTCGAGACCCAGGTCATGGATACATCCGCAGCCGACGCGAACGTGCGGCGGTCGGCGACATCGGCCGCCTTGAGCACCACGATCGCCTTGGCTCCCGCCGGCAGTTCCTCCAGGCGGCGCGCGACTGCGGGGAACGCCGTCTCGTCGCCGGCGAGCAGGTGCCAGTCGTAGTCCAGCGGCACGATCAGCGAGCCCTTCGGCCCGCCGATGGCCAGCGTGTGGCCGGGCACTGCGCGTGCGGCCCATTCGGCGGCCGGCCCGTCGCCGTGCAGCGCGAACTCGATCACGAGCTCGCGCGCCGCGTTGTCGAACGAGCGCGGCGTGTAGTCGCGGCGGGCGTCGCCGACGAAGACCTTGACGTGGTCGTCGAAGGACGCGCTGACGAAGTCCGACAGGGAATCGCCCGCGAGCGTGATGCGACGAAAGTGCGGGGTGAGGGCCTCGACGGCCTTCACCGTCAGCTCGCGGCGCTTGAGTTCGTGGCGCACGCGTTCGACGCGGC
>DATCRO010000006.1:0-2047 GCA_036569025.1 Burkholderiaceae bacterium | reverse complement strand
AGCACGAACGGGGCGTCCAGGTCCGCGAACGCGAAGCGGTGCTTGCCGTCGTTCGATCCGACCGCGGCGCGGGCAGCCGACGCCGGATCCGCGAGATCGACCACGCCGCGCTCGTGCCAGCGGCCGCCGGCGCGATGCAGCAGCTTGACGGGCATCGCGTCGAGCACCTCGTTGCCGACCACCACGCCCTCGATCGCAGCAGGCCAGGCGTCGAGCCAGCGCACGCGCGGCGCGAAACGGGCCAGGCGCGCCTGCTGGCGTTCACGAAGCGGCCCGGAGACCTCGATGATCGTGAGATCCACCGGCACGCGCAGCATGCCGTCGTCGTCGGCGTCGTCGGCGTCCAGCGCCTCGAGCAGTTGTTCGGCCAGGGCGCCCGAGCCGGCGCCGAACTCGTAGACCCGCCCCGTGCCCGAGGCCGCCAGCGCCTCGCGCACCTGCACGGCCAGCGCGCGGCCGAAGAACGGCGATAATTCGGGGGCGGTGACGAAATCGCTGCCGCTTCCGGGCCCCAGGCCGAAGATGCGGCGCCCGCCGCTGTAATAGCCGAGGCCGGGCGCGTACAGCGCCTCCGCCATGAAGTCGTCGAACGCCATCCAGCCGCCGGCTGCGGCGATGCGGGACGCGATCCGGGCGACCAGCGCGTCGCCGGGCGTCGTCGGAGCGGTCGAGGAATCTGTCGTGGCGCCCGGAAGGCCGGGACTGGAATCGTGCTGCATCGAATGAAATTGTAGGGATCATGGCCACCCCCCACCACCCTGACACGCAAATCTCGCGTCCGGTGGCGCTCGTCACCGGCGCCGCGCGCCGCATCGGCCGCGTCATCGCGCTCGAGCTGGCCGCCGCCGGCTTCGACATCGCCCTGCACCACCGCGGCGCCGACGCCCGCTCGTCGGACGACGCCGAGGCCGCCGCACGGGAGCTGCGCGACGCCGGAGCGCGCGTCCAGCTGTTCGCGGCCGACTTCGCCGACCCGGCGGCCACCGCCGCGCTGCTGCCGGCCATCGCGGGCGCGCTGGGCCGCGTCGACGCGGTCGTCAACAGCGCGTCGCGCTTCGAGTACGACAGCCCCGAGCGCTTCGACAGCGCACTGCTGGCGTCGCTGACCCGCAGCAACGTCGCCGCGCCGGTCGAGCTCGCGCAGGCGCTCGCGGCGCAGGTGCGCGCGCAGCCGGCGCATGCGCGCGTGACGCCGTGCGTCGTCAACCTCCTCGACCAGAAGCTGCACAACCCGAACCCCGACTACTTCTCGTACACGCTGACCAAGGCCGCGCTCGGCCACGCCACCGTGCTGCTCGCGCAGGCGCTGGCGCCGGCGGTGCGCGTGTGCGGCGTCTCGCCGGGCATCACGCTCGTCTCCGGCCCGATGGACGAGGACGAGTTCGCCAAGGCGCACAAGCTCACCGCGCTCGGCCGCTCGTCCACGCCCGAGGACATCGCGCGCGCCGTGCGCTTCCTGCTCGAATCGCCAGCGATCACCGGCGTCGACCTGGCCGTCGACGGCGGCCAGCACCTCGTCGGCCAGCCGCGCGACGTGCTGTTCCTCGTGAAATGACCGCCCCGTCGCCGCCCCCGAGGGGAGCCCGGATGTGATCCTCGCTTCCCGACGACCCCATTTTGAGACACCTGAAATGCACAGCCTCCTGCACCACCCCACCCTGATGGACTGCCGCCGGCTGTTCCTGCGCAACTACGAGGTGATGATCAACATCGGCGTGCACGACTTCGAGAAGAAGGGCGAGCAGCGCGTGCTGATCAACGTCGACCTGTACGTGCCGCTGGCCATCTCCACGCCGCGCGACGACCAGCTGCGCGAAGTGCTGGACTACGACTTCATCCGCTCGACGATCGCCCAGCGCATGGCCAAGGGCCACGTGCACCTGCAGGAGACGCTGTGCGACGACGTGCTGGCGCTGATGCTGGCGCACCCGAACGTGCGGGCGGCGCGGGTGTCGACGGAAAAGCCCGACGTCTACCCGGACTGCGATTCGGTGGGCGTGGAAGTGTTCGGCCTGAAGGACGCAGCATGAGCCTCGAGGAACCCAGG
>DATCRO010000005.1:0-7053 GCA_036569025.1 Burkholderiaceae bacterium | reverse complement strand
CGCCAGCGCGAGGCCCGCCAGCAGCACGGCGACGGTCCAGCGCTTGACGCGGTCGGGATCGGAGGCGAGGGAAAGTCGCATGGAACGGCGGACGGCCCGGCGGGCCGCGAAAGGCAAGCCGCAAGGGTACAAAAAAACGCGGCGGCGAGCGGCGGAGCGATGTAACTCGGGGTTAGCCCGTAGCTGCTCCCATCGAGGCAACCCTTGCTCGACCGTATTCGTCAATCCCCACGAAATCCCCCTCCAGAGGGAGTGTCGCCACGCAGGGCGGGCGGCACAATTTCGGCCACCATTCAGGACGCCGCAAGCGGGCGTTCGCCACTGGAGGAGAGTTTCCATGAGAAGAGTCGCCCGGACCTGGGCCACCGCGTCCGCCATCCTGCTGCTGTCGGCCGGCGCCGCGCACGCCGCGGACACCCAGAGCGGCAACGTCGAGAAGTGCAGCCGCAAGCTGGGCGTGATGGCCGTGGCCGAGCCGCACGGCGGCTGGGGCTACCTCTCGGCCTACCAGCTCGGTTCGCCCGAGCAGCTGCTGCGCATGATGGTGCAGCAATCGGGGTGCTTCGACGTCGTCGAGCGCGGCATCGCGATGCAGAACATCCAGCAGGAGCGCTCGTTCGCGGAAAGCGGCGAGCTGCGCGGCGAGTCCAACGTCGGCAAGGGCCAGATGCAGGCCGCCGACTTCGTGATGACGCCCGCGGTGCAGATCGCCGCCAACAACACCGGCGGCGTTGGCGGCGCGCTCGCGGGCGGCCTGCTCAACAAGTTCGGCCTCGGCGGCGTCGCCGGCGGCCTGAAGTTCAAGGAGGCGTCCACCAGCCTCGTCATCGCCGACGTGCGTTCCAGCATCCAGGTGGCCTCGGCCGAAGGCAAGGCCACCAAGACCGACTTCGACATCGGCGGCTGGGGCTGGACGGGCGCCGCCTTCGGCGCGGCCAACGGCTACACCAACACGCCCGAGGGCAAGGTCATCGCGTCCAGCCTGCTCGACAACTGGAACCACATCGTCATCGCCATCCGCGACAACCCGTCGCTGATCAAGACGCACAGCGAGTCGGGCGACGTCAACGCCGCCAACTCCACGCGCGCGGGCGCTCCCGCCAAGGCGGGCGAGATCCTGATGGCACGCATCGCCAACGTGAAGGTCTACGCCGGCCCGTCCAAGGACAGCAAGATCCTGGGCACGCTGTCCAAGACCGACGAACTGATCGCCAGCGGCGACCAGAAGAACGGCTTCGTGCAGGTCGATTCGTCCAACTACAGCGGCTGGGTGCAGCGCTCGCTGGTCGGTCCGGCGCACTGATGCGCCGGCGCTTGCCCTTGCGCCGGCTTGCGGCGCGACGGCGGCGACCCACTGATGCGGGCTTTGCGCACGCCCGCGCGTGACGCGCGCGGGACGCGCGGGCGCACTTGACGGAAAATCGGCGGCTTTCCGCCGTCCGTCCGTTCCATGCGCATCCTCGACCTCCGCCTTCGCCTGCGTGCTCTCGGTGCCTTGCCCGAGCACGAGGCGCGCGTGCTGCGCCAGTGGGTCAACGCGCAGCCGCAGGACGCCGGCAAGCGGCGCCTGGCCGACTTCATGCCGCTGGCCGTGCGCGACGCGCTGCCCGCGCTCGCCACCGAACTCGCCGGCCTGGCCACGCTGCGCTCGGAGCATCCGGGCGAGGACGGTTCCGCGCGCCTGCTGGTGGGCCTGTGCGACGGCCAGACGGTCGAGAGCGTGCTGCTGCCGCGCGACGGCCTGTGCGTGTCCACGCAGGTGGGATGCGCCGTCGGCTGCGTGTTCTGCATGACCGGCCGCGACGGCCTGCTGCGCCAGGTCGGCAGCGCCGAGATCGTGGCCCAGGTGGCGCTGGCGCGCTCCAGGCGCCTGGTCAGGAAGGTCGTCTTCATGGGCATGGGCGAGCCCGCGCACAACCTGGACAACGTGATGGAGGCGATCGACCTGCTCGGCACGCTGGGCGGCATCGGCCACAAGAATCTCGTCTTCTCCACCGTCGGCGATCCGCGCGTGTTCGAGCGCCTGCCGCAGGGGCCCGTCAAGCCGGCGCTGGCCCTGTCGCTGCATTCGACCAGGGACGCGCTGCGCCGCGAGCTGCTGCCGCGCGCGCCGCGCATGTCGCCCGAGGAACTCGTGGACGCGGGCGAGCGCTACGCGCGCGCGACCGGATACCCCATCCAGTACCAATGGACGCTGCTGGAGGGCGTCAACGACGGCGATGACGAGATCGAGGGCATCGTGCGCCTGCTCAAGGGCAAGTACGCGTTGATGAACATGATCCCCTACAACACCAACGAGGGCCTGGGCTTCGCGCGCCCAGCGCCCGAGAAGGCCGCCGCCATCGCGCGCACGCTGCATTCGCGCGGCGTGCTGACCAAGCTGCGCCAGTCGGCGGGGCAGGACGTCGAGGGCGGCTGCGGCCAGCTGCGGGCGCGCGCGCTCGATGGCGGCGCGCTGGTGCGCATGCCCGTCTCCCGCGGGCGTCGCGAAGCCCCGTCCGCGCGTCCGGACTGAGCGCGCGCGACCCCGGTCCGGGGTCGCTCATCTGGTGGGCCTCTGGCGGGTTGAAATCAGGGCACGGCGGTCGTCGAGACCGGCGCCGCCGGAGTTCCAAAACATCAGAGAGGTTTCCAATGAATGTCATCAAGCGTGCCGCGCTCGCCGCGGCCCTGTCCGCCGTCGCCTCGGCGAGCTTCGCCCAGACCCTCAACCCCGCGCAGGTGGCGTTGCTGCGCTGGTATCCGTCCACCGGGTCGCTGGCCGCAGTGCCGATGACCAACGCGCTGGGCATCGCGTTCGACGGCGCGCACGTCTGGGTCACCTCGTTCTCGGGCAACACCGTCTCCAAGATCCGTGCTGCGGACGGCGCGGTGCTCGGCACCTACGCGACGGGCGGCTTTCCGACGGACGTCGCCTTCGACGGCGCGAACATCTGGGTGACCAACCAGTCAGCCAGCTCCGTGTCCAAGATCCGCGCCAGCGACGGCGCGCTGCAGGGCACCTACGCCACGGGCTCGGCGCCGACGGGCATCGCCTACGACGGCAACTACATCTGGACGGCGAACTACTACGGCGCGAGCGTCACGAAGATCCGCGTCTCGAACGGTGCGGTGGTCGGCACGTATCCCGTCGGCGCCAATCCGTTGAGCGTCGCCTTCGACGGCACCAACGTCTGGGTGGTCAATTCGGCATCCGGCACCGTGTCGAAGCTGTCGCAGGCCACGGGCGCCACGATCGGCACCTACAGCGTCGGCACGGCGCGGGGCGTTGCGTACGACGGCACCAACATCTGGGTGGTCGGCGGCAACGTCGCCACGCGCCTGCGGGCTTCCGATGGCGCCGTCCTGGGCACGACCCCGATCGGCAACGGGGCCTACACCGCCGTCTTCGACGGGACTTACATCTGGACGGCCAACGGCACGGACAAGACGGTGACCAAGATCCTCGCGTCCACCGGCGTGGCCGTCGGCAGTTTCCCGACGCCGGGCACCGGCCCGAACTACCTGGCGTTCGACGGCGCCAACGTCTGGGCGACCGTCGGCAGCGGAGCCGCCAAGCTCTGAGCGCAGGCCCGGCCGGTGCGCGTCGGTCGAGCGCTTGGGCCAGGCCACAATCGGTGCATGCCCATCGCCATTGCCACGGACGAAGTCGAGATCACGGCGATCCGCGCCCAGGGCGCCGGCGGGCAGAACGTGAACAAGGTGTCCTCGGCCGTGCACCTGCGTTTCGACGTGAAGGCGTCCTCGCTGCCCGAGGGCGTCAAGGCACGGCTGCTGGCGCTGCGCGACCACCGCATCACCGAGGACGGCGTGGTCGTCATCAAGGCGCAGACGCACCGCAGCCAGGACATGAACCGCGCCGAGGCGCTGCAGCGGCTGGCCGAGCTGGTCGCCTCGGTCGAGAAGCCGCCCGTCAAGCGCCGCCCGACCCGCCCGACGCTGGGCTCCCAGCGGCGCCGCCTGGAGGCCAAGAGCGTGCGCTCGGCGGTCAAGGCCGGGCGCGGCAAGGTCGACGGTTGAGACGGCGCCCGCCGTCGTGTTGGCGTTGCGCGGCGAATCCGACCAAAAACACCTGACACTCACCCGGGGTCATGGAGCGGAAATGCCGGTTGGGGCAACATGTCCGGCTCAGCATCCCGTCGCCATTTCACCGGTCGCCCCGACCGCGAGGAGAACACATGCCCCTGGCCGCCACCGCGCCGTTCGCGCACACCCTCCAGACGTTCAAGTTGCCCTCGGGGACGTCGTTCCGCTTCCACTCGCTGCCGGCGCTGGCCGCCGAGCTGCCGCAGGTCAACCGGCTGCCGGTGTCGATCCGCATCGTGCTCGAGGCCGTGTTGCGCCACTGCGACGGCCGTCGCATCACCCCCGAGCACGTGCGCCAGCTCGCCAGCTGGGCGCCCACCGGCGAGCGCAGCGAGGAGATCCCGTTCATCGTCGCCCGCGTGGTGCTGCAGGACTTCACCGGCGTGCCGCTGCTGTGCGACCTGGCCGCCATGCGCACCGAGGCGGCCAACCAGAAGAAGAACCCCAAGACCATCGAGCCGCTGGTGCCGGTGGACCTGGTCGTCGACCACAGCGTCATGATCGACGACTACGCACACAAGAACTCGCTCGACATCAACATGAAGATCGAGTTCCAGCGCAACAACGAGCGCTACAAGTTCATGAAGTGGGGCATGCAGGCGTTCGACACCTTCGGCGTCGTGCCCCCGGGCTTCGGCATCGTCCACCAGGTCAACCTCGAGTACCTGGCGCGCGGCGTGCACAAGCACGAGACGGGCGACGGCAAGCCGCCGGTCTACTACCCCGACACGCTGGTGGGCACCGACAGCCACACCACGATGATCAACGGCCTGGGCGTGGTCGGCTGGGGCGTCGGCGGCATCGAGGCCGAGGCTGCGATGCTGGGCCAGCCGGTCTACTTCCTGACGCCCGACGTCGTGGGCTTCGAGTTCACCGGCCAGCTGCGCGAGGGCGTCACCGCCACCGACCTGGTGCTGACCGTCACCGAGCAGCTGCGCAAGGCCAAGGTGGTGGGCAAGTTCGTCGAGTTCCACGGCGCGGGCACGGCCTCGCTGTCGGTGCCCGATCGCGCGACGCTGGCCAACATGGCGCCCGAGTACGGCGCCACGATGGGCTTCTTCGCGGTCGACGACAAGACGGTCGAGTACCTCCGTGGCACCGGCCGCACGAACGAGGAGATCGAGGCCTTCGAGGCCTACTTCCGCGCCCAGGGCCTGTTCGGCACGCCGGCGAGCGGCTCGATCGACTACAGCGAGGTGCTCACGCTCGACCTGGGCACCGTCGCGCCCAGCCTGGCCGGCCCGAAGCGGCCGCAGGATCGCATCGAGATCGGCAACCTGTCCAGGAAGTTCGACGAGCTGCTGACCACGCCCGCCGCCAGCAACGGCTACAACCTGCCGCCCGAGGCGGTCACGCGGCGCGCGGTCACGCCCAGCGGTGTCGAGATCGGCCACGGCGACGTGCTGATCGCGGCCATCACCAGCTGCACCAACACCAGCAACCCGAGCGTGATGCTGGCCGCCGGCCTGCTGGCCAAGAAGGCGGTGGCCGCGGGGCTGCGCGTCAAGCCGCACGTCAAGACCTCGCTGGCGCCCGGCTCGCGCATCGTCACCGAGTACCTGCAGAAGGCCGGCCTGCTGCCGGCGCTCGAGCAACTGGGCTTCAACGTGGCGGCCTACGGCTGCACCACCTGCATCGGCAACGCCGGGGACCTCACGCCCGAGATCAACCAGGCCATCGTCGAGAACGACCTGGTGGCGGCGGCCGTGCTGTCGGGCAATCGCAACTTCGAGGCACGCATCCACCCGAACCTGAAGGCCAACTTCCTGGCCAGCCCGCCGCTGGTGCTGGCCTACGCCATCGCCGGCAACGTCAAGGTCGACCTGATGACCGAGCCGGTGGGCAAGGGCACGGGCGGCAAGGACGTCTGGCTGGGCGACATCTGGCCGACCTCGCAGGAGGTGCACGACCTGATGAAGTTCGCGATGGACGCCGACTCGTTCCGCGCCAACTACGGCCAGGTCAAGAGCAACCCGGGCGCGCTGTGGAACGACATCACGGGCGTCACCGGGCAGGTCTACGACTGGCCGCGGAGCACCTACATCGCGCGTCCGCCGTTCTTCGACGGGTTCACGCAGGTGCCGCAGGCGGCGCCGACGTCGGTCAAGGGCGCGCGCATCATGGCGCTGTTCGGCGACTCGATCACCACCGACCACATCTCGCCGGCCGGCTCGATCAAGTCGGACTCGCCCGCCGGCCGCTACCTGCAGGCCAACGGCGTGCTGCCGGCAGACTTCAACTCGTACGGCTCGCGCCGCGGCAACCACGAGGTGATGATGCGCGGCACCTTCGCCAACGTGCGCATCAAGAACCTGATGCTGCCGGCGCGCGCCGACGGCGGCCGGGTCGAGGGCGGCTACACGATCTACCAGGGCCCGGCGACGGCCGACCTGCCGGCCGACAGCTCCAAGCCGGTGCCGATCTACGACGCGGCGATGGCCTACCAGGCGCACGGCATCCCGACCGTCGTCTTCGCCGGCGAGGAATACGGCACCGGCTCCAGCCGCGACTGGGCCGCCAAGGGCACGCAGTTGCTGGGCATCAAGGCCGTGGTCGCGCGCAGCTTCGAGCGCATCCACCGCAACAACCTGGTGGGCATGGGCGTGCTGCCGCTGCAGTTCAAGGCGGGCGTCACGTGGTCGAGCCTGGGCATCACCGGCAACGAGACCATCGACATCGAATGGCCGGCGCCGATCACGCCGCAATCCGAGGCGACGCTCACGATCCACCGCGCCGACGGCAAGAGCCAGAAGGTGCCGCTGGTGCTGCGCATCGACACGCCCATCGAGGTGGACTACTACGCGCACGGCGGCATCCTGCCGTACGTGCTGCGGCAGCTGCTCGCCGCATGACGCGTCCCTGAGGCGTCCGCGAACGAAGCGGGCCGGTCGTCGCGGGACGGCCGGCCCGTTCGCCTTCCCGAGGCCGGGGCTGCGGTCTCGGTCAGCCGGCCACGGCGGCGAGCGC
>DATCRO010000004.1:0-3314 GCA_036569025.1 Burkholderiaceae bacterium | reverse complement strand
GCGCTGGTCGAGGAGAGCCTGAAGGAGGCGCTCGACTTCCGCCGCGCCATGCGCAAGATCGACGCCGAGCTCGAGGGCGGCTGGTGGTTCAAGGTCTGGGGGCCCGAGAAGCTGGCCGAGGACGGCGTGGGCGAGGCCAAGGACTGGGTGCTCGAGGCCAACGAGTCGTGGCACGGCTTCGGCAACCTGGCGCCGGGCTTCAACATGGTCGACCCGATCAAGAGCACGATCATCACCCCGGGCCTGGGCGTCAACGGCGACTTCGACAAGCGCGGCATCCCCGCGTCCATCGTCACCAAGTACCTGGCCGAGCACGGCATCGTGGTGGAGAAGACGGGCCTGTACTCGTTCTTCATCATGTTCACGATCGGCATCACCAAGGGCCGCTGGAACACGCTGCTGGCCACGCTGCAGCAGTTCAAGGACGACTACGACAAGAACGCCCAGCTGTGGCGCATCCTGCCGGAGTTCAGCGCCGCGCACCCGCGATACGAGCGCATGGGCCTGCGCGACCTGTGCCAGGCCATCCACGAGGTCTACACGCAGGGCGACATCGCGCGCCTGACGACCGACATGTACCTGTCGGACCTGCAGCCGGCCATGAAGCCGTCGGAAGCCTACGCCCGCATCGCGCACCGCGACACCGAGCGCGTGGCCATCGACGCGCTGGAAGGCCGCATCACCACCTCGCTGCTGACGCCGTACCCGCCGGGCATCCCGCTGCTGATCCCGGGCGAGCGCTTCAACCGCAAGATCCTCGCCTACCTGCAGTTCGTGCGCGAGTTCAACGAGCGCTTCCCGGGCTTCGACACCGACGTGCATGGGCTGGTGATCGAGGAAGACAACTTCGGGCGCAAGCACTACTTCGTGGATTGCGTGCGGGACACGCCGTCGCACTGACCCGCACGCGGGCGGGCGGCCGTGAACGACCGCCGGGTTGGCGGGGGGTGGATCCTGCGACTTCGCGCAGGATGACGGCTTGGCGGGCGCAGGCGGGCGCCCGCCGCCTCAGCTCAGGTGCGAGATCCGCACGCCCGGCGCCGGGGCGTTGCGGTTGCCGCCTTCGGTGGCCGCGTCCGGGCGGCCCGGGTTCGGGTCGCGCTGGACGGCCAGGCCCACCGACATGATGTCGACCACCAGCAATTGCAGGATGCGCGCCACCATCGACAGGAACGTGGAGCTGTCCTCGGCGTGGTCCAGGCCGATGCACACGGTGGCCAGGCGCGCGAGGCGCGACTGGCTCGCGGTGATGGCGATGACGCCCGCGCCGCGCTCGATGGCGATGCCCGCGGCGCGCACGAGCTCGGCCGTCTGGCCCGAGCTCGAGATGAAGACGGCCACGTCGCCCGGCGCCAGCATCTCGGCGGCCAGGCCCTGCAGCGAGGTGTCGGTCTGCGAGATGGCCGGGATGCGGAAGCGCAGCAGCTTGTGCTGGGCGTCGAGCGCCACGACGGCGGAGTTGCCGCAGGCGAAGATCTCCACCCGGCGCGCCGAGCGCAGCAGGTTGATGGCGCGGTCGATCGCCGCCGAGTTCAGCGACTCGCGGAAGTGCACGATCGCCGAGATCGTGTTGTCCAGCACCTTGGCGCTGAGGTCGGCCGTCGGCTCGCCGCGGCGCACCTGGCTGCGCAGCACGGGGATCGTGCCCGTCAGGCCGGAGGCGAGCTTCAGCTTGAAGTCGGCCAGGCCCTCGAAGCCCAGGGAGCGGCAGAAGCGGATGACGGTGGGTTGGCTGACCTCGGCCTGCGCCGCGATCACGGCGATGGCGTCGTTCAGCAGCGAGCGCGGGTTGCCCAGCACGACGTCGGCGACGCGGCGCTCGGCCGGCGTGAGCGTGTCGCGCGCGCTGCGCACGCGATCGAGCAGCGGGCTGTGGGAGCTGGTGTCGGGCACGTGCTCGGCCAGCAGCAGCGACAGGCCGCGGAAGGCCGGGTTGTCGGCCGTCAGGACATAGGTGGGAATCTTGGCCAGCCAGGACGTGAATCGGCCCTTGGCCTCGAAGCGGGCGCGGAACTGCGAGCGCTCGAACAGCTCGCCCAGGCGCGGCACGATGCCGCCGCCGATGTAGACGCCGCCGGTGGCGCCGAGCGTCAGCGCGAGGTTGGACGCGAACGAGCCCAGCATGCCGCAGAAGCAGTCGATCGCCTCGACGCTGGCGGCGTCGGAGCGGGCGACCGCGCGGCGCACGATCTCGGCGGTGCTCAGTCGCTGGCCGCCCTGGGCGGTGCCGGAGGTGAGCGCCTCGTGGATGAGCTCGATGCCGGGGCCGGAGATCAGGCGCTCGGCCGAGACGTGCGACAGGTGCTTCCAGGTGTGCTGCAGCACCTTGAGCTCGCGCTCGTCGTTCGGCGCGAAGCTGACGTGGCCGCCCTCGGTGGCCAGCGTCGACCAGCGGTCCTCCGCCGGCACCAGGCCCGAGACGCCCAGGCCCGTGCCGGGGCCCAGCAGCGCGATCGCGCCGTCGGGCTGCGCCTCGCCGCCGCCCACCTGCACGCGCTGGCCGTGCTGCAGGCCGGGCAGGGCCATCGCCAGCGCGGTGAAGTTGTTGACGACCAGCAGGGTGGCCAGCCCCAGCTCCTGGCGCACGCGCTCGATCGAGAACGCCCAGTCGCGGTTGGTCATCTGCACCGCGTCGCCGTTGATCGGGTTGGCGATGGCGATGGCGGCGTGGCGCGGCGGCGTGCCCTCGAGGCTGCGCAGGTAGGCCTGCACCACGTCGGCGAAGCCGGCGAAGTCGGCGCACGGGTAGACCACCACGTGATTGAAGTGGCCGGGCGAATCCTCGACGCAGAAGCGCGCGTAGGTGGCGCCGATGTCGGCGAGCAGTCGCGGCTCCGAGGCGGAGGCCGGGGACCAGGGGCTGTCTTTCACGTCTTGGGTGCTTTCCGCGTTCATGCACTGATTGTCGTGCCTGCGGACCAAGTTTTCGCAGTGGGCGGAAACGGTTCCACGGTGGGCACGGCGCCCGCGTAGCCCTACGGCAGCTACAAAACTCCCCAACGATAAGTAATTGGGCTACATCTGCGTCCTGGGGTGAACCAGCAGTCGGACAGGTTCGTGGACCGGGACCCCCGTGTTTCTACCCGTGTCATCGATGCAAAAACGCGGCGTTTTACCCAGGTGGCCCCCTTGCAAGCACGTAAAAGATCAGTAAACTTCAGTCGAGAATCTGGTGATCTAGTTTTAATACATCCGATTTTCGGCTCTTCGCAAGTGGGGGTCGTTTGACTACAAACACTGCGTATCGACGGTGGCGCACCCCGCGTCATCCGCAGAACTTAGGAGACATGCTGGTGAAAAACTCAACGGGTAAG
>DATCRO010000003.1:0-2240 GCA_036569025.1 Burkholderiaceae bacterium | reverse complement strand
GGCGGGACGTTCACGCAGGTCCGCCGCGGGTGGCGCGGCCGGCGGCCGGGCGCTCGCGGCGGCCACGGGTTCGCGCCCGGGCGGCGTCGGCGCGGTCGGAGCCGGATCGGGCACGGCGACCGCCGCCGCGATCTGCGCTTGCGCACGCAGGCGGTCGCGGTCGGCCGTCACGCGTTCCAGCTCCTCGGCCATCTTCGAGCGCAGCGCGTGCGACTCGGCCGCCAGCGCCTCGGTATGGCGCAGCCGGTCGCGGATGAGCTGGCGCGCCTCACGCTCCCTGGCGAGCTGGCGTTCCAGGGAATCCGGTGCGCCGGATTGCGGGTTGGCGGCGTCCGTCGTCGCCTCGGGCGGGACTCGGCCCTCGATATCGTGGTTGCTCACAGCGCTTCTCCATCGCGTGTCGGCTCCCATCCTCCTTGCCGGAAATGGTAGACCGCGCACGGCATTGCGGCGGCGCCGAGCGCGGGCGCAGCCGTAACAAGCTGTCAACCGTGCGACCCTTGCGCTCGACGGTTCGGGCCCCATCTGCAATCGGCTTGCCCGTCGCCGAACAGGGTCTTTCCCCCGCTTGCGGCGCCGGGCGCCCGGCGGCCAAGCGCCTACACTTCCGAACCATGAATCCCGTCGTCCTGTCCCTGGCGTTCTCGGCCGCGATCCTGGCCTCGCTGCTCATCAAGTTCTGGCTGGCCACCCGCCAGATGCGCCACGTGGCCGCCCATCGCGGCGCGGTCCCCGTCGCGTTCGCCGCCACCGTGCCGCTCGCGGCGCACCAGAAGGCGGCGGACTACACGCTCGCCAAGCTGCGTCTGGGCATCGTCGGCGAGGCCTTCGGCGCCGCGGTGCTCATCGCATGGACGCTGCTGGGCGGCCTCGCGTGGCTCAACGGCCTCGTCCAGGATCTGGTCCTGGCGCGCTGGGGCGGCATGGCCTACCAGTTGCTGCTCATCGGAGCCTACGTGCTCATCGGCGGACTGATCGACCTGCCGTTCGACCTTTACCGCACGTTCCGCCTCGAGCAGCGCTTCGGCTTCAACAAGACCACGCCGGCGCTGTACGTCACCGATCTCGTCAAGTCGACGCTGCTGGGCATCGCCATCGGCGGCCCGCTGCTGGCCGCCGTGCTGTGGATCATGCAGGCCACCGGCGCGCACTGGTGGGTCTGGGCCTGGGTGGCGTTGTCGGCGTTCCAGCTGCTGGCGATGGTCATCTACCCGACGGTCATCGCGCCGATGTTCAACAAGTTCGAGCCGCTCGCCGACGAGGCGCTGGTCGGCCGCGTGCAGGCGCTGATGCAGCGCTGCGGCTTTCGCGCCAAGGGCTTCTTCGTGATGGACGGCAGCCGCCGCTCGGCCCACGCCAACGCGTACTTCACGGGCTTCGGCGCGGCCAAGCGCGTCGTCTTCTTCGACACGCTGCTCAAGCGCCTGAACGGCGACGAGGTCGAGGCGGTGCTCGCGCACGAGCTGGGCCACTTCGCGCATCGCCACATCGCCAAGCGCGTGGTGTTGATGCTCGCGTTCAGCCTCGCGGGCTTCGCGCTGCTCGGCTGGCTCGCCACGCAATGGGGCTTCTACACGGGGCTGGGCGTGACGCCCCACCTGATGGCCAGCAACGACGCGCTGGCGCTGCTGCTGTTCATGATGGGCCTGCCGCCGTTCATGTTCTTCGTGTCGCCGGTGTTCGCCAGCCTGTCGCGCCGCGACGAGTACCAGGCCGACGCCTACGCGCGCAGCAACGCCAACGCCGCCGACCTGGTGCGCGCGCTGCTCAAGCTGTACGAGGACAACGCGTCGACGCTGACGCCCGACCCGCTGTACGTGCGCTTCTACTACTCGCACCCGCCGGCCTCGTCGCGCATCGCGGCGCTGGGCCTGGCCGACGTGCCGCTCGCCGGAGTGCCGGCTTGAGCGCACGCTCGACGCGCGGCGCGCCGCCGCCTTCCGAGCTGGCGCTGGCACGGGTCGTCGGCGTGCATGGGCGCCATTCCGTCATCGAGACGCCCGACGGCCGGCGGCTGCTCGCGCACGGCCGCGGCAAGAAGAGCGAGACGGTGGTGGGCGACCATGTGCGCTGGCAGGTGTCCGGCGACGAGGGCGTGATCGAGGCGATCGAACCGCGCACCAGCCTCCTGAAGCGCCAGGACGAATGGCGCAGCAAGAACTTCGCCGCCAACATCGACCTGCTCCTGGTGATGGTGGCCACCGACCCGCCCTACAGCGAATCGCAGCTGGCGCGTGCCC
>DATCRO010000002.1:0-7582 GCA_036569025.1 Burkholderiaceae bacterium | reverse complement strand
GTCTCCTGGTGGTGCCGGGCGAGCCACTGCGCGAGATCGCGGGCGGCGCGGTGCGCGACGTCGGCGGCGCTCTCGCCGCCCTGCGCGCCGCGCGCGTCGGGCGAGGCGACCGTGGCCGCGAGCCGCACCAGCGGCGCATAGGCCTCGCGGAACAGCGCGATGTCGGTCACGCCGAGCGCGCCCGCGGTCTCGCCGTGGTAGCCACCCTGCAGCGCGACGAAGCGGTTCTTGGCGGGCTTGCCGGCGTTGCGCCAGTGATGCGCGCTCATCTTCAGGGCGATCTCGGTGGCCGAGGCGCCGTCGCTGGCATAGAACGCGTGGCCCAGGCCGGTGAGGGCGGCCAGGCGTTCCGACAACTCGACCACGGGGGCGTGCGTCAAGCCCGCCAGCATCGTGTGGTCCAGGCGCGACAACTGGTCGACCAGCGCCGCCCGGATCGCCGGGTGGCCGTGGCCGAACAGGTTGGTCCACCACGAGCTGACGCCGTCGAGATAGCGCTTTCCTTCGACGTCGACCAGCCAGGGCCCCTCGGCCGACGCGATGGCCACCAGCGGCGTCGAATCGGCCGCCGGGCCGTCCGGCGCGCCGTGCGCCTTCATCTGCGTGCACGGATGCCAGACGGCGCGCAGGCTGCGCGCCCGCCAGGCGTCGTTGGAGCCCGTGAGCGTCGAGGTCATCGCGAGCCTCCGCCCGTGCGGGCTGCGGCGCGGGTGCCCATCGGAGCGGCCGTGCTTGCGCTCATTTCGCGGACTTGGCGGCCGCGACGGTCTCTTCGGTGTGGCCGACGAACGGCGGGCGCGGCTTGATGCGGTTGCCGTTGTCGGCGTCGACGAAGACGAGCCTGGGCTCGGCGTCGTCGAGCTTGTCCTCGTGCACCTGGGCGAACGCGGCAATGATCACGAGATCGCCGACGGCCGCGCGGCGGGCGGCCGAGCCGTTGAGCGAGACGATGCCGCTGCCGCGCGGGGCGCGCAGGGCGTAGGTGACCAGGCGCTCGCCGTTGTCCACGTCCCAGATGTGCACCTGCTCGTTCTCGCGGATGTTCGAGGCGTCCAGCAGGTCCTCGTCGATGGCGCACGAGCCCTCGTAGTGCAGCTCGCAGTGCGTGACGCGGGCACGGTGGATCTTGGATTTGAGCAGGGTGCGGAACATCGGTTCTGGGGCGCCTGGAACGTCGGCGCAATCGGGGAAAAGACGGGATTTTGCCCGGCTTCTCCATCTGGACGCTTTCGTCCGGGTGCGGCAAGGGCTTTGGCTGCGGCGAAGTCGGCCGGGATGAGGCTGGATTTCGGGCTCTTTTCCCGCTCAAGTTTCCGGGGCGGCCCGGCAACATGTCGTCACACCAAAACGCTGCCCGAACTCCGTTTCCACCCCCTCCATGGCCGGCCAAGACTCCGCAGACCGCAACCTGCCCGCCTCGGCGAAGAAAATTCGCAAGGCGCGCCAGGAAGGCAATGTCCCGCGCTCGCGGGACCTGGGGCATTTCGTCGCCATGGGCCTGGCCGCGGGCCTGCTGTTCACCGTGATGCCGTCGCTGACGGGCTACGCGCAGCGCCTGCTGAGCGACGGGCTGACCTTCGACCACCGCGTGATCGCCGACCCTCGCCTGGCCGGCGAGTTCGCGCTGGGCCTGTTCACGCGCGGCCTGATGGTCGTGCTGATGGTCGGCGGCCTGTTCATGGCGGCCGCCGTCGGCTCCAACGTCGCCTTCGGCGGCTGGAACCTGACGATGAAGGCCGTCAGCCCCAACTTCGGCAAGCTGAACCCGATCTCGGGCTTCGGCCGCATCTTCAACTTCCAGCAGCTGCTCAACGTCCTGAAGGCGTCGGCGCTGGCGATCGCGGTCGGCTTCGCGGGGACCACCTACCTGCGCAGCCACTTCGCCGACCTGGGCGGCGTGCTCACCGCCGAGCTGCCCGATGGCCTGGCCACGGTCGGCCGCACGCTGGGCGGCGGCTTCCTGGCGATGCTGGGCGTGCTCGCGGTGTGGGCGATGGTCGACGTGCCCTGGCAGAAGAAGCAGTTCATGGACAAGCTCAAGATGTCCCGCGAGGAAGTCAAGCAGGAGCACAAGGAGTCCGAGGGCAACGTCGAGGTCAAGGCCAAGATCAAGCAGAAGATGCGCGAGATGGCCAAGCGCCGCATGATGAAGGCGGTTCCCGTGGCCGACATCGTCGTGATGAACCCGACCCACTACGCGGTCGCGCTCAAGTACGACCAGGAGGCGATGGGCGCCCCGCGCGTCGTCGCCAAGGGCACCGACCGACTCGCGATGCGCATCCGCGACCTCGCCCGCGACGCCGGCGTGCCGGTGCTCGAGGCCCCGCCGCTCGCGCGCGCGCTCTACACCCACGTCGAGATCGACGGCGAGGTGCCGGCCATGCTGTTCGCCGCCGTGGCGCAGGTGCTGGCCTGGGTGTACCAGCTGCGCGCCGCCCCGAACCTGAACCTGCGCGCGCCGGACGTCAGCGTGCCGCCCGAACTCGATCCGCTCACCGGCGGCCCCAAGCCCAAGCGTCGTCGCCCCGGCCCGCGCGCCGCGGCCGCGTAAGCGAAGCACCAGAGCCCTTCGATGGACCAGATCAAGAACCTCCTCGCATCCGTCACCGGCGGCAACGCCGCGCTCGGCAAGGCCCTGATGGCGCCGATCTTCATCGTCATGGTGCTGTCCATGATGGTGCTGCCGCTGCCGTCGTTCGTGCTGGACCTGTTCTTCACGTTCAACATCGCGATGGCGCTGATGGTGATGCTGGTGTCGGCCAACCTGGTGCGCCCGCTGGACTTCGCCGCGTTTCCCACCGTGCTGCTGATCACGACGCTGCTGCGCCTGTCGCTCAACGTCGCCTCCACCCGCGTGGTGCTGATGGAAGGCCACACCGGCCCAGGCGCCGCCGGCCACGTCATCGAGTCGTTCGGCCACTTCCTGATCGGCGGCAACTTCGCCGTCGGCCTGATCGTGTTCGCGATCCTGGTCGTGATCAACTTCATCGTGGTCACCAAGGGCGCCGAGCGCATCGCCGAAGTCGGCGCGCGCTTCACCCTGGACGCGATGCCCGGCAAGCAGATGGCCATCGACGCCGACCTGAACGCCGGCCTGATCGACGAGGCGATGGCCAAGCAGCGCCGCCGCGAAGTCGGCGACGAGGCCGAGTTCTTCGGCTCCATGGACGGTGCCTCGAAGTTCGTGCGCGGCGACGCGATGGCGGGCATCCTGATCCTGTTCATCAACATCGTCGGCGGCTTCATCATCGGCGTCGTCCAGCATGGCCTGTCGGCCGGCGAGGCGGCCGATTCGTACATCCTGCTGGCGGTTGGCGACGCGCTGGTCGCGCAGATCCCCGGCCTGCTGATCTCGGTGGCCGCGGCCATGGTCGTGTCGCGCGTCGGCAAGGAAGAGGATTCGGGCTCGCAGATCCGCGCCCAGCTGTTCGGCTCGCCCAAGGCGATGGGCATCACCGCGGCGATCGTCGGCGCGCTGGCGCTGATCCCGGGCATGCCGCACCTGGTCTTCATGATCATCGCGGGCGCCGCCGGCTGGTTCGCGCACTTCCAGACCAGGAAGGCCGCGCGCGACGCCGCCGCCGCCAAGGCCAGGGCCGACGTGCCGCCGCCGCCCAAGCCGGCCGACGCGGAAGCGGGCTGGGACGACGTCACCCCGGTCGACGTCCTCGGCCTGGAAGTGGGCTACCGCCTGATCGCGCTGGTCGACAAGAGCCGCTCGGGCGACCTGCTCGCCCGCATCAAGGGCGTGCGCAAGAAGTTCGCGCAAGACGTCGGCTTCCTGCCGCCTTCGGTGCACATCCGCGACAACCTGGAGCTCAAGCCCAGCATGTACCGCGTCACGCTGCGCGGCGCCGTCATCGGCGAGGGCGAGGCCTTCCCGGGCATGTTCCTGGCGATCAACCCGGGCGGCACGACGCTCGCGCTGCCGGGCACCAAGTGCGTGGATCCCGCCTTCGGGCTGCCGGCCGTCTGGATCGAGGAGCGCCAGCGCGAAAGTGCCCAAATGAGTGGGTATACGGTCGTTGATTGCCCGACCGTCGTGGCCACCCATCTCTCACACTTGATGCAAGTGAACGCGGCTCGCCTGCTGGGCCGCAACGAAGTCCAGATGCTGGTCGAGCACGTGACCAAGCTGGCCCCCAAACTGATCGAAGACGTCGTCCCGAAGATGATCGCCATCGCACCGCTGCAAAAAGTCCTCCAGCTGCTGCTGGAAGAGGGCGTGCACATCCGCGATTTCCGCTCGATCGTCGAATCGCTGGCGGAGCACGCCTCCACCGTCACCGATCCGGCCGAACTGGCCCGCCGCATCCGTACGCACATCGCCCCGGCGATCGTCCAGCAGATCTACGGCCCGGTGCGCGAGCTGGACGTCATCGCGCTGGAACCCGACCTCGAACGCATGGTCACCCAGGCCCTCACGTCGCCCCACGGCGCGGTGCTGGACCCGGGCGTGGCCGACACCCTGACGCGCCAGGCCTCCGACATGGCCCGCCGCCAGGAAGACAAGGGCACGCCGGCGTGCCTGCTGGTGCCGGACGCGCTGCGCGCCCCGCTGGCCCGACTGCTCAAGCGAGCCGCCCCGCGCCTGAAGGTGCTGGCTCACAGTGAAATTCCCGAAACCCACTCGATCCGGATCGGCTCGATCATCGGAGGTACCGCATGAACGTCAAACGCTTTGCTGCCCGCACTTCGCGCGAGGCCCTCGCGCTGGTGCGCCAGGCCTTCGGCGTCGATGCCGTGGTGCTCTCGACGAAGCCGTGCGCCGAAGGGATCGAAGTGCTCGCGATGGCGCCCGACAGCGTCGCCGGCCTCGAGCGCCTCACCGCCGAACCGGAAGCACCGGCCGCCGCACCGCGCCGTGGCCCGATCTCGCAGCGCGCCGCCGCCGCGGCCGCGCCGGCGCCCGTGCAGAACGCCGGCCTGGCCGGTGCGCAGCGCGAACTCGCCACCCGCATGGGCGTGCCGCAGAACGAGGTGGAGGCCGACGCCGACCAGCTCGCGATGAGCACGCTGTCGTTCCAGGACTACGTGCGCGACCGCATGCTCAAGCGCCGCCACGCCGAACTCAACAACCAGCCGGTCGAGGCCGCCCCGACCCGCGCGCCCGAGACCACGCGCAGCGCGCTCGCGCAGACCAGCGCCGCCCGCACGGCGATGTCGCGCGCCGCCGAGCGCCAGCAGCAGATGCAGGCCATCGACGCCAACGACGACCACTTCGACGCTCCCGCGCCAGCCCCGCAGCAACGCCGCGCCGCGCCGCAGCGAGTCGAGCCGACCCTGCCGCCGCAGCGCGCCGAGCGTGCGTCGCCGATGTCGTTCGCCAACGCGCCGACGCTGCACGACGACTACATGGAGGAGGCGCCCGCGCCGCAGGCCGCGTCGGTGACGCACCTGGCCGACGTCGTCAGCCGCAACAACCACATGGACATGGTGAGCGAGCTGCGCTCGATGAAGGGCCTGATCGAGGAACGCTTCGGCGCCCTGGCCTTCATGGAAAAGCTGCAGCGCCAGCCGCGCCAGGCGATGCTCGCGCAGAAGCTGCTGGACGTCGGCTTCTCGCCGGCGCTGATCCGCAAGATGGTCGACGCGCTGCCCGCCAACGTGGCCGACGAGAACGCCTGGGCCGCCGGCGTGCTGGAACGCAACCTGCTCACCAGCGAAGGCGAGCTCGCGATGGAGGACCAGGGCGGCGTGTACGCGCTGATCGGCTCCACCGGCGTCGGCAAGACCACGACCACCGCCAAGATCGCCGCCGGCTTCGCCGCGCGCCACGGCGCCGCCAACCTCGGCCTGATCACGCTGGACGCCTACCGCGTCGGCGCCCACGAACAGCTGCGCGCCTATGGCCGCATCCTGGGCGTGCCCGTGCACACCGCGCACGACCGCGCGTCGCTGGAAGACCTGCTCGAGCTGCTGGCCGGCAAGAAGATGGTGCTGATCGACACGGCCGGCATGGCCCAGCGCGACGGCCGCACCCGCGAGCTGCTGGAGATGCTGGCGCACCGCTCGATCAAGAAGGTGCTGGTGGTCGACGCCTCGTCGCAGGGCGAGACCATCGACGACGTGATCGTCAACTGGAAGGCGAACGCCTGCGCCGGCGTGATCCTGTCCAAGATCGACGAGGCCGTGAAGCTGGCTCCGGCGCTCGACGCGCTGATCCGCCACAAGCTCAAGAACATCGGCGTGGCCAACGGCCAGCGCGTGCCGGAAGACTGGCACCACCTGTCGGCCAACGCGCTCGTGCATCGCGCGCTCAAGGGCGGCGGCAGCGCGGCCTACCGCATGGATCCGCAGGACGTGCACCTCGTGTTCGCGCACGCCGGCGTGAGCCAGCATTCGGCCGCGCAGCTGCGCGTCTGAACACCGCGACGAAACACCGCTTTTCGCCCGATCGCATCAACGCCCGCACGGACATAGTTGCTTACATGACATCCCGTCGTCGCAACCCTCCTCCGACCGACCAGGCCGACGGCCTGCGCCGCATGTTCGCCGCGAGCCAGGGCGTGCTGGTGCCGGTCGTCGCGAACCCGCACGTCGAGCACCACGGCGCCGTGCTGGCACGGCTCGCGAGCGTGTTCGCCGAGCAGGGGCTGAACACGCTGGTCGTGGATGCGGCAGACACCGCGCCCGAACCCGGCGAGCTCGCCTTCATCGACCTGGGCACCTGCGTCGAGCCGCTGGCCCCGCAACTGGCCTACCTCGCCGCGCGCGGCCTGCCGATGCAGTTCGTCGACACGCGCGGTTCGTGCGCGAGCTTCGTGCCGCGCATGATGAGCGTCGTGCAGGACGTCGACGTCGTCGTCATGCACGCCGAGGCGCGCGTGCTGGCCCGCATGCTGGGCGAGCAGCCGCTGCGTCCGGTGCTGCTGGCCTCGGGCGTGGGCGAGAGCATCACGCACGCGTACGCCGCGCTCAAGCTGCTGGTGCAGCGCCTCGGCCTCATGAGCTTCGACCTCGTGATGCCTTCGAACAAGGGCCGCGGCCCGACGCCGGCGCAGGTTTCGCGCCGCGTGTCCGACTGCGCCGACCGCTTCCTGGGCGCCGCATTGCACGACTCGGCCACGATCGACCCCGACATCGCCTTCGGCGCGGCCTCGGGTACCGACCTGATGCGCCTGGCCGCCGCGCAGCTGCGCGTCCCGGCCGCCGCCTCGGCGGTCGCGCCCGTCGCCTCGGCCGCCGATCCTGTCTGGACGACCGAGCAGACGGCCCGCGCCCTGAATTCCTTTTTGTCCGCTTGAACAAGAATCCGGAGATCGCCATGTACACCGCCAAAGGCCAGCTCGACGCCAACGCGATGCTCAAGCAATACAGCCCGCTCGTGCGCCGACTTGCGCACCAGATGATTGCCAAGCTGCCGGCCAACGTCGAGATCGACGACCTGATCCAGGTGGGCATGATCGGCCTGAACGACGCGATGTCGCGCTTCGACGCCGAGCAGGGCGTGCAGTTCGAGACCTTCGCGACGCAGCGCATCCGTGGCGCGATGCTCGACGAGCTGCGCGGCACCGACTGGATGAGCCGCGGCGGCCGCCGCCAGCAGCGCGAGATCGAGACGGCGGTGCACAAGCTCGAG
>DATCRO010000001.1:0-2367 GCA_036569025.1 Burkholderiaceae bacterium | reverse complement strand
GTGCACAGCCCGTTGCTCGACGGCCGCCTGGGCAACTGGACGGGCCTCGTGTCGCGCCTGCCGGTCACGGAGGACTACGTGCCGGTCTTCCCGTGGCTGGGCATGATGCTCGCCGGCTACCTCGCGGCCAGCCTGCTGCTGGTGCGCGCGCGCGCCGCCTTCGCGGGCGGCGTTCCCTTCCTCGTTCGACCGCTGGCCGTCCTCGGCCGCTGGTCGCTCAGCTTCTACATGATCCACCAGCTCGTCCTGATCGGCGCGCTGGAACTTCTCAGGAAGATCCTCCCATGAGCCGCCCCCACGTCCTCTTCGGCTTCCATGCGATCACCGTGCGCATGAAGACCGCCCCGCAATCCATCGTCGAACTGCACGTCGAGACCCAGCGGCGCGACGCGCGCATGCGCGCGTTCGCGGAGCGCGCGCGTGACGCGGGCATCAAGATCGTCGACTCCGACGGCGAGCGCCTCGACAAGATGGCCGGCAGCCCGCGCCACCAGGGCGTGGTCGCGCGCGTGGAGGCCGTCAAGATGCCGCACTCGCTGGACGAGGTGGTCGAGAACATCGAGGGCCCGCCGCTGCTGCTGGTGCTGGACGGCGTGACCGACCCGCACAACCTCGGCGCCTGCCTGCGCGTGGCCGACGGCTCGGGCACGCACGCGGTCGTCGCGCCCAAGGACCACGCGGTGGGCATCAACGCCACGGTCGCCAAGGTGGCCAGCGGCGCGGCCGAGACGGTGCCCTACATCATGGTCACCAACCTCGCGCGCACGCTGACCGAGCTCAAGGAACATGACATCCGCATCATCGGCACCAGCGACGACGCCGAGCATACGCTGTACGACCTGGACCTGACGGGCCCGGTCGCCTTCGTGCTGGGCGCCGAGGGCGACGGCATGCGCCAGCTGACGCGCAAGACCTGCGACCAGCTGGTGCGCATCCCGATGGCCGGCGCTGTCGAGAGCCTGAACGTGTCGGTGGCCTCGGCCGTCTGCCTGTACGAGGCGCTGCGCCAGCGCGCCAAGGCCGCGGTCTGACGATATTCGACGCCGCTTGACCCCGTTCGCGCGGGGCGTCCGTTCAACCCCCATCGCCTTTGGACGACGGGGAACGAGATGCAACGCGCAAGAGCAATCGTGTTCGCGGGCCTGTGGCTCGCGGTGGGCCAGGTGTTCGCGCAGGCCTCGGCGCCGCCGCGGCCCGAGCCCGCGCTGGTGCAGGTCGCGCCCGGCCAGCAGGCCATCCGCCTGGCGCACGCCGGCGTCGACGTGTTCGTCGAGGGCAGCCTGGCCCGCACGGTCATCGACCTGACGCTGTCCAACCCGAACGCCCGCGTCCTGGAAGGCGAGTTGCAGTTCCCGCTGCACGCCGGCCAGACCGTCACCGGGTTCGCGCTGGACATGGCCGACGGCAGCATGCGCGCCGCGGTGCCGGTGCCCAAGGCGCGCGGCCGCGAGGTGTTCGAGGCCGTCGTGCGCCGCGGCGTCGATCCGGCGCTGCTCGAACAGACGGCCGGCGAGAACTTCCGGCTGCGTGTCTATCCGCTGCGCCCGGGTGGCACGCGCCACGTCCGCATCACGCTCACCGAATGGCTGACGCCCGACGCGAACCAGCGCCTGCGCCTGGGCCTGCCGCTGGACTTCGCCGGCAGCGCCGCCGACCAGCTGGACCTGCACGTTCGCCTGCACGCCACGGCGTCCGCCCAGGTGACCTTGGGAGCGGCCCTGGACGGCGCGAGCATCACGACGCAGGGCCCGGACACCGACATCGGCCTGCACCGCGCCGCGTTCCGTCCAGCCGCCGGCGACCGCCATCGGCTCGACCTCTCCTGGCTCGCGGCGCATGGCGACTCCGTGCTCCGCGAACGCGCCGGCGACGAGGCGTACTTCCATGCCGAGCTGAAGGTGCCGGATCAGCCGGCGGCGCGCGCCCGGCCCGACGAACTGACGCTGATCTGGGACGCGTCGGGCTCCGGCGCGCAGCGCGACCACGAGGCCGAGCTGCGGCTGCTCGCCGCGCTGTTCGCGTGGCAGGCCGACGTCAAGGTGCGGCTGCGCATCGTGCGCGACGCCGCCGAGCCCGACCGGATGTTCGACGTGCGCCGCGGCGACTGGCAGGCCTTGCGCGAGGTGCTGCGCCACATGCCCTACGACGGCGCGAGCAACGCGTCGCTTTGGACCGCGCCGGCCGGCCGCTCGCCATCCACGAGCCTGGCGCTGCTGTTCTCCGACGGCCTGGGCAACTGGGGCGATCCGACGCCGCAAGCGGCCGGCGCGGTGCCGGCCTACGCCGTCCAGGCAGGCGCCGGCGGTTCGGGCGTCTTCCTGCGCCAATGGGCCGAGGCTCGCGGCGGGCGGCTGCTCGATCTGGCAG